>JAAFGX010000013.1 GCA_010365115.1 Paludibacter sp. | reverse complement strand
CAAAGTTGTTTTTCAAAGTATAACAGATAACAATCTGATTTACAATACTACTCTTAATCAACTTTGGATAACAATTTACTTTTGATAAGAAAATCGTTGTAATTGATGAAAAATACGAAGACATGTACCACCATTAAATGCAGCATGTTCAAAGAATCCACTTCTATAAAGTCCTGCCAACGCGATTTGTTGCATTACTTCATGCAAAGCGTTAGAGTAATCATCGGTTGTCTTTATCTCATAGCGAGATAACATTGTGTCAAATATGTTCATGGTTGCAATAATTTATAAAGTAACGTGAGTTCTCTTTTTTTCTTGCTTACGGCCATACATTCTTTGATGATTTCAACATTGTATTTGTCTATTGCAGATAAATCGATTCGCATATCCTCTTCAAGATACAGTTGCAAGGCTTTGATTGATTGTAATCTTAATCCGGCTGTTTGCACAATCATATCACAAATGGCTTTTTCAGGGGTCGCAATAAGGTAAGCATAATCATTTTTCACAATTTCTTGCCGTATACCGATTGCAAAATACTCTTTTGGTATGCCTGTATACTCAAAGTTTCCAAGCGGCGTTGAAAAATTACGGCTGCGCTTGATAGTCATGGAGCTAACGGTATGAACCCTTTCCGGTATTAGTTTATAAAATGAAAGTGCTGTTTGAAGAGATACATAAGATGGCCCATAAAGATGATTTGCAATTAATTCCTTTGATAACGGTTGATTTTGTAGGTTGGGTGCAACAACAAAAAGTCCTCGCTTTAAACGAATCAAAAAATCTGATTGCTCCAACGTAGCTATCTTATCTTTAGGAGACTTGTAATTGTAAAGAGCTCCAGTCAATGTTTGCGTGTCAAAAGGAATAATTCCAAATTGTTTTAGGATATCCGTATTTGCCATTTTAGTCGATTTTAAATATATACGGCACAAATATAGTGAATATTGCACAAATAATCGAATTAATTCCGATTATCTGTGCAAAAATTGCTTTGCATCGGAAATAGGCTATGAAAATTTCTTTTTTGTTGATGATTCAAAAAATAGAACAGTTTTTGGGCGATAGTTACGTTCAGAAACACTTTGAAAATACCTGCGGATACGGTACTCAAATTGAGTTTTAAGCATTAAAAGCACAAGCCAAGAAAAAGGGAAAAACCTTTTTTCCAAGTGCAGTTCGTGTTTTTGTTGAAGGTTCGTGCCAAACTACCAACAAAATATACGTGTTGCTTACCAATATGCAATTATTGACGAATGGCACCATGCTTTCACGCTCCGATTATGATTTCGGCGTTCATGGTTATTACCGCCCTTTTGATGCTCTTGCAGCCACAAAGCCTTTTGTAATTATTGATGAGCCACACCGTTTTCAGCGTGACCAAAAAGCGTATGAGAAAATAAGTGATGAGCTTGAACCGCAATGTATTATCCGGTTTGGGGCTACTTTTCCTGATATTACAATAGGATAAGGTAAAAACCGAGTTACAAAAAAAGACTATGCTAATTTACTTTACGACCTCAATGCTTGTGCGTCTTTCAACCAAAATCTAATTAAGGGCGTTGCTAAAGAACACTTTGAACCAATTTCGGCAAAAGATGAAAAGATTAAAATTACAAGTATTGAGAGTAAAACCAAAGTAGCTTTTAATCATATAAGCTCTGTGGGGCGAAAGTTTTACAACCTGCAAGTTGGCGACTCACTTTCGGTTATAAATTCAGAACTCAAAGGTCTGATTATTGCTGGTATTGGGAGCAATTTTGTTGAATTTTCAAACGGGCAGGAAAAGCGAGTTGGAGAAGAGTTTACCGTTGATATTTTCTCCAATTCATATCAGGAGCAAATGGTGCGTTTGGCTATCCAACGTCATTTCGAAACAGAAAGAGCAAACTTTGACCGACCTTGCAAAATAAAGACACTGGCATTATTTTTTATCGACAATATTGATTCATATCGGGGCGACGAAAACGGCACAGCATGGCTGTGTAGTATTTTTGAACAACTTTTATTGGATCGTATTGAGTACGAACTCCTACAGCCCTGTTCTCCCGAATATCGGGCGTATTTGGACGCGAGCAAAGCAGATGCTTTTGCTTGTCATGCCGGTTATTTTGCCAAAGACAATTCCGATAGCGATGACAGTATTGCAGAAGAAGTGGACGAAATACTTCACAACAAAAAGAAACTATTATTTATCAAAAACGAAGAAGACGGATCGTTCAATACTTGCCGTTTTTTGTTCTCTAAGTGGACATTGAAAGAGGGTTGGGATAATCCAAATGTATTTACCATTGTCAAACTTCGTTCGAGTGGCAGCGACAACAGTAAAATTCAGGAAGTTGGTCGCGGATTGCGTTTGCCAGTAGATGAATTTGGCAATCGTATTTCTAATGAAGAATTCATGTTGGGGTTAAATTGTTGGCAATACATGGCAATCCGGTGATGATGCAATTCAGGGATCACGTTCCGGAACTTTTCTTCCTCACGCTTTTTGCTGAAATTTTCAAACACATTTATGGTACAATATTTATTGGCAATCAACCAATTCCAGAGCGATCGGAAGAAAACAAAGTGATTGTTCCAAGTGCGATTGTTCAGACAGTCGCTCAATGCCAACTCATTCATTAGTTCCAGTGCAGTATCGGTGGTGAATGCTATCACATAGCATTGTTTTAAATCGTGACTATCCAACCATGCATTAAGTTTTTTGCAATTTGATGCATAAGAACTAAAACCGTCCAATCGCATATCACGCTCCTTCAATTTTAAAAACATGGCAATGGCTTCACTAAGTTTGTGAAATGCTTTTGGCGTGGTTGACTCCACAAACGGATTGCGCCCAGCTGCAAGGTTGACATTAATTTCGTGTGCCAATTTCCGCACATGACGTGTCAATTCCGTTTTGTTGCTCATCTTCTTACGAAGTGAATTTAATCGTATTTTTTTAGGCATCAGCTTTAGATAGGTCGGATGCCAGGCATTATAGATTATATATAATTCTGATTCGTCGACTATTCTAGCCGACAAATATTGAATTTGGAAGTCGTTATTAATTACTGTAGTCATTCTTTTATGAATTTTTAATTTTTTGACTCACAGCATTTTGTTGATTTTCGGCACTTTCTTCAAAGTACTGGCGCATTAGTGGCACAGCTAGAAACAAAAAACGCTGTATTCTATTGGAATACAACGTTTTAAATATAGTATTGCGGAGAGAGAGGAACTTGTATTCTCTCAGTTATATTTTGATTTTCAATAAGTTATGTCTGTAAAATTCGTATGTCCACCGAGTTCTCCACCTCGGAAAAATGACTAAAAAGTGTGGAATTCTATGATTCAAAGATACGAACTTTATTTTGAATATCAATGCAAACGAGGCTGTTTTTTAGTGTGGTTTACATATATTATGTAGGGAGATAACTAACTTCTGGTATGCTTTTGCTGTCTGTTATCTTGTAATGAAAGGGTGTACTTGTTCGGCTTTTAGTCCGGTGTATTGGCAAAATTCGTCAATGCTGACGAATTGGTGTTCCTGCTTTTGATAATGATTCTTTATCTGTGCAAGTAACGATCTGCCATAACGTTCGCTTTTGCCGGTAATGCGTTGCACGTCCTTAGGGTATATGCAAATCCGTTTGACTTCCATTGTGTCATTATTTCAATGCAAATATACAACTAATAATGCGTTTAATAAAACCTTTTTTGGCAAAAACGGCAGATACCTACATTGCCGGAAGTGCTTGTGTTCTAAAATGGAGCGTTTGAATATAATTTTGTACTGTAATTCTAAAATATTTATATTATGGCACAACAAAAAAGTATTCTCAAATTGAGAGGAACCATTGGTGGAATTTCATTCTACAAATCAAAAGATGGTTATCTAGCTCGCGAAAAGGGTGGCGTGGACGCTTCCAGAATTGCGAATGATCCGGGTTTTGCAAGAACACGGGAAAATGGTGCTGAGTTTGGTAATTCGGCCTCAGCCGGTAAATTATTGCGTGATGCAGTCCGTGCATTAGGCAAAGATGCATCTGACGGACGTGTAACGGCAAGACTTACACAAGTCATGGCTCAAATTAAGAACATGGATGAGGCTAATGCCAGGGGCGAACGTAGCGTTGCCGAAGGTTTGTTAAAGACTGAAGCAAGGTTATTGTTGAAAGGGTTTAACTTCAATGTGAATGCAGTTCTTGGAGCTGTTTTGTACAAACCTTACCAAGTGGATACCGCTACAGGGGAAATTTCGATTGCCGCATTATCACCTCAAAATGATATCAGCATTCCAAGTGGGGCAACTCATGTTGTCTTCAAAAGCGGTTTTGTAAGTATCGATTTTGCAACCGGTGCATCTGAAATGGTGGTTTCTGACCCTATTCGTTTGGCAATTGATGTAACAGCACAAGCACTTTTACTTAAACCGACTACAGTTCCAGTTCTTGACGGTATTCATTTTATTCTGCTGTCGATTGATTTTGTTCAGGCAGTGAACACTGTTGATTATTCTCTGAATAACAATGCTTACAACGTTTTATCCATTGTAGAAGTAGTTTAGTACCTCACCCCAATCCCTCTCCGACCTCACCCCGACCCTTTCCGAAGAGGAAGAACGAGGAGAGGGTAACTGGTGAATGGTTTTATAATTGAAATTGCATATAAGTTTGAAATTTAAATCACGAATTATGGAAACAATAACTAATCCCAACGAAATGACTATCGTACAGCGGGTAAAAGCTCCAACGCCACCGTTTTTCAAAACATTGCGTATCATCGGTTTAGCTTTAGCAGCTATAGGCGGAGCACTTTTAGCAGCTCCAATTGCATTACCAGCTGCGATAATTTCAGCAGCCAGTTACATTGCCCTGGCAGGTGGTGTAATAACTGCCGTAAGCCAAACAGCAGTTGACAATTCAACCGATTCAAAAGCGAATTAAAATGGAACCCATTGAAACAGTCACTAACGGCAATGTGTATGCAGGTACTCTCGGCGGAATGATTCTGTCGGTTTTCAGTAATGTTTTTGTAGAAGACTTGCTAAAAACGATTATATTTGCTTTTGTTGGTGCTGTTGTGAGTTTTATTGTTTCATTAGTTTTGAAGAATTTTATCAGGCGTAAAAATCGCTAAAAAAAAAAAACTACTACATTCCGGTGTGGTAACCTTTTGTAGTAGTCGAGCCTCCTTCACGGGAGGCTTTTTTTGTGAAAGAAATTGAGGTGCCAGGTGAGTTTATCCTGTTGCAGCCATCACTCGGGAAACTTGAGGGTTTTGAATATTGAGTTTGAATTTGGGCAGCTGTGCAACTGTGGAATGGTTGTAAAATGTGCTAAAGTACCTATTCACATACAAAACGGAACGTAAACACCTCTTTCTCTTTCCTCACGCGAAGCGTAAAACCATCTTAGATTTTTTTTCTTTGCTTTTTTTTCTTTGGTTTTCTTTTATGCCGAAGTTTAAAACAGACGGTGGTAACTCACATTATATTGCACAAAGTGCCAAACTCGTTCACAAAGAATGAAAAGCGATAAATCCCCCTCAAAAAAAGGGGGTGAAGTTTTCATTTTTTGTATTCCGCTGCCCTTTATTGGTCAAAAGCGGCTTGAGAAAAACCATCTTTAGAAACGTACCTTTTTTTATCAAGCGGCTTTTGCGGGGCATTAAGGTCAACTCGTCACATTTCTTATTTTTATTTTATGAAACTATTCATCGCTTGCGGTTTTGAAAAATAAAAATAAGATATGTGTTCCGCTCTGCCTATTTGGAGAAATGGTTTTGATAAGCTATTTGGTTATCAATATCATTTGTCGGCGATATTGCCGGAACGGCTTTAAACGCAAGCTTTGCTTGTTTGGTTCATACCGCTCTGCCTATTGTTTGGCGAAATAAAATACTTGCCGCTCTGCCCATAGGGTGCTTAGTTCTTTTGGGGCTAACTCGTCGCAGTGAAAGAAAATATACCATTGGTAAGCGTGGATTTTGAGCATAGGTTATGAGGAAACGCAATGGCACAAGGCGTTGAGGAATGGAATGGAGCGAAACTGGCTGCTTGTTGTGGGTGGATTGGTGAAACTCTTGACCGAAGTGGCAAGGGTTTCACCTGTGGGTGGAAAAAGCAGCCGTAAAGCGAAATGGAATGACTGCGTGGATTTGTGGCATGGAGAGACCGAACCACTTATGCTGTGGGGGTGCTGAGGTGGGTGAAATGTACGGAAGCGGAATGAAGTGCAGGGAATCGAAGTGAATGAGTTTTGCGAAATGAACGTAGTTCCCGGAACGTAATGAGCTGACGAAATGAACCTACCGCAAGCACATGGAAATAAAACTCGACATATTTTTCTTTTCACTGCACAACTGTTGGGTGGTGGGGAAATCTTGAGGTCTTATATTGCCGGTACGGCCAAACAACTCACCGATTAGGTGTTCTATTCTTACCGCTCTGCCTATTTGGCGCTTATTCTTCGGGCAGCGGAGCGGGGCAAAGCGTTGATTTTGTGCGGCTATTATACATAATTAGGTTATAGGACTTTTTTTAGGGTTTATCCCCGAACGAAGTGAGCCTATTTGGTGGAAAAGTACTATAACTACATGTTATGTATCTTAGCTTTGGGTTGGTTTTTTCTGGCGTGTTTTTTTGCTTCTTGTGGGTGGATTGAAAAAGTGGTTTTGCAAAAACATCACTGTGAAAGAAGGGTTGATTGCAAAAAACATGACAGAAAAAAACAACAGAAGGGTTGATTGTGCGGAAGCTGACAAAAAGACCGTGCAAGCCCTGCACTTCGGCATGCTCAGCGAGCTGACGAGAAAGGGCGGGGATTTTTGGCGGCTGGGGATTGCCATGCGGAGCTGCCCGCAATTAACTTACTGGCGAAGCCTGACCGCTTTTATAAGATATTGACACTAAAAAATGTCCCGCTTGCAGTTCTTACGGTATGCAAAACGGATACTGTTATCTTTGGGGAGTACTATACTTATCCGACATTTATCCGACATATCCGACATCTTTCCGACATTTATCCGACATTGATTAATTCATAATAAGTAGCTTTTTTTTCTCCAACTCGTCTCAAAATACCATTTTCAATCAAAATATCTAAATCTCGCAAAGCAGTTCTGTCTGTTATTCCATCATTTACTTCCAAATACTGAAGATTGGTAATTTTTCCTTTTTCTTTTACATACAACACCGCTTTAACTTGTCGTTGATTTAGTCCGAGTTTTTGTAATTTTTCTTCTGTAAGATTATCTTTGAATAGTGTGACCAAAAATCCACCATCACGCTCCGTGAGTTCAGGCTCGGGCAGTTCTGCTGCTTTGCAGGTATCAATGATCTTGATTGTTCCTCGTCCCCAAGTATCAATCAGACCACCTTTAAAGCAAACATCGGCGATAATCGGGTTACGGGGTTTTGACGAATGTGAGCGTTTTAGCGATTCCAAACTTATTCCTTCCGGCAACAAGCCGTCGTTCCAACTACTGATTTTATCATCATATACCCGAATTTGAGTTTGTGCACCCATATAGTTACGGTGTACCAATGCGTTTAGCAACATTTCGCGAATGGCAGGAACAGGATATTCACCCTTTTCAACTCTGTACATACCTTCAAATTCAATGGGGTGAATAAGAAACTTATGATTCAATTGCGCCAATACATTTCGTAGCAAAACTATCAGATTGCCTTCTTCAACTTCCTGAAATCGCAGGTCGGTATTATCATTAATAAAACGGCCTATCTTCACAAATGTACTCGGATAAAAGCGACCCGGATCTTTGCCGAACAAAATTATGGCAGCCCGTTTGAGTTGCCCTTTCTCAGTGAGTCTGAGCTTATCGAAGATTTCTTCTGTTGTTAAGCCCTCAACATCAGGCAAACGGCCTTTTTCTTTTGACATTAGCAAATACGACTTGAATGCTTTTTCATCAATATCATCGTATGTTGCTCGAGGTTCAATCACATCATCCCATGTTCTGCCCGATTTACGCAACAGGAATTCATTGAGCGAAGCTCCTGTTAATTCATGTTTAGTACTTCCGCTCCGGTAATAATATTTTCCTCTCAATGAAATAGGTACAGAATAAGGCTGCGCGACAATTTCAATAAAAAAGTGTTCTCTCTCCTGGTGTAAATTTACCTCGGCGGTAATTCCCATTGTATCTCTGATTTTATTGGGAATATCATCCATTAAACGCTTGTAATTTTCGACACCAACAACCTGACCGGTATCATCTTTACCTATGTAAATGATGCCACCCTGAGCATTAGCAAAACCACAAACCCATTTGAGGTAATCATCGTGCCAGCTTTGTTTGTATTCTATGTTCTGTTGTTCGGGCATATATTTACTGTTTTAATAGAATTTTCAATTTTAATTCTGCAAAGTTATAAAAAAATCAAAGTTCAACAAGAAAATGAAAATTCTTAATAATTGGTTTTAAATATAGAACACTTGACTTTGAACTGTCATGTGTAAATTTTGTGATTTTTTACCCATGAAGTACATCATATGTGTATATTTTGTGATTTTTCACCCACGTTTGAGAAGTTGATATTTGAAAATTTAGTTCTTTTTAAATCTGATATTTTTCTTTCAATTCTAATTTTTTAATTCTTGAATTGATTGCTCCACGTGACCGACCGAAATGTTTTGCCATATCTTTCACATTCACACCTTCACAATACATAGTTGACAATTCATCATCTTGGGCAATTGTCCAGGGCATATAGGCCTCAGTATGTTTCAACCTTATTTCTTCTAACAAATAGGATTTATCAGAATCATATCCAGAACTATTTTTTCGGGGAATCATTTTTTGAATTATCCCCTCAACGAGATCTTTACCTACATCCTTTTTTACTTCATCAACCCGCATTTTATGTATCTGATGATTACAAACAAAATCTAAAGGGAGTAGATTTTCGGGAATATATAAACTATTTCGGGTTCGGGTAACTGCTACATAAAGCAGGTTGATTTCTTCGTTTATTTTGGCAACTTGCTGATTCAACGCTTCCGGTTTTTGTTTATTGATATCTTCTTCAGTAATAAAATCATTGACCAGCTGCACAGTATCGTATTCCATGCCCTTACAACGGTGTATTGTAGAAAAAATAATCTGAGCTTCATCTTTGTTTTCTACATGTTTTGTTTTCAGGTTTTCAATTATCGCAGGTATTTCTTCGCCGTATTCTTTTACAATTTCAACCAACATTCCCAGCTGCCTGTCTTCTGTTTTATCGATATATTCCTCCAGCTCGGCAAAATCATGCATGGAACGAATCAACTTATCTTTAATTCGTCGTCGGTTGCCCTTATACAAATTCAAAACATCATAAAGTGATGTTCCATTATCTGCATAGGTATAAGACTGGATTTTTCCTTCAAAATAAATACGCTCAATACTTTTCTTCTCAGTAATGTATTCAATGGCTTTGACTAATAAACCCAGATTGGTACGGGCAAGAACGGCTTTTATTTGCGTTTCGGTTGATGTTCCTGCACCTGTTATATTTACCGGTTCAACATCGCCATTTGCTTCAATTTTCTTTTTCCATTTCAAGATTTCTATGCCCAGATTCGCTATCGACTGGCTAAACCGGAAACTTTTTCGAAGGTAGAAATTGGTGTAATCGGCCTTTTCCAATGAATTCACTGCATAGCGCCAACCATATATTTGTTGATGTGTGTCGCCAACAATTACTTTTGTGGCGCTTTGCCCCAAAAACACTTCCAACATTGCCGGTGAAGCATCCTGGCCTTCATCAAACAGGATATAATCATAAGCTAACTGTGGTTTTGAAAGTTGAAATTTCTTCAAATAGAAATCATGTGTAATCTCTATTTCTGCTTTATCCATTTTGCTTAGCAACTGCCTGGTTTTGCTTTCAATGTAGGAGTAGTTGGTTTTTACAAACTCGTATGCTTTTCCATCGGTAATTACATCCAAGTAATTCAACTCTTGCATCCTGTTTGCATTGCTGTTGCAAAAGTAAGCTGTAAACTTGATGATGTGATTAGCTATAATGTGTCCCAGCAACTTGTCACCGGAGATATGGATTTGAAGTAACTCTATCAGTTCATAAGTTCTGTAATCCTGCGTTCTGATGGTATAAGCACTGTTTCTTACAATGTATCGGTGAGCCAAAGAATGTGCAGTCTCTATAGTAACATTCCGAATACCTTTAGCCGTAAATTTTTTCTGTGCATCTATTTTTACCAATTTATTAAACGCTAAATATAGAATTTTACAGTTTGTTGGTCGTGAACGGGCATATTCAATAATCGTTGTCGTTTTTCCAGAACCTGCTACCGCATTTATCTTGATATTACCACTCGATTGAATAATTGCAACTTGCTCTTGGGTCAGTTCCATAATCAGCCTTTCTGCATTAATTGTTTTTATCTATCCAGCTTTTAATTTCTTTTGCAATCTTCCACTGCCACCTTCTTATATCCTATGTTTTTACGAAAATATAGAGATTATTATTTGAATTATAAACTTTCGGGTATAAATATATTGTTTTTTTGTCTACTTATACCTTATCGGGTGTAAATATGGTTTGAACTTCGTTGATTATACCTAATTGTGTATAATGTTGTTTGTAAAACGCGCTTCAATTTTGATTTCTATCAATAGGGTCAGATTAAAAGCTTATACCTGCGACGAAGGCTGGAGTCATTTGCTGAACAAAATTATGCTTGTGAACGAAGCCTGACCTTTGTTTATCATAACTTTGTATTGGCACACTTTACAAAAGTGCGCCAGCGTGGGGTCTGTAGGCATTACATCCACTAGTATATTCTGGTAAACCCATCTACAAATAGGTGCACCTTGTGAAGTGTCATTTTGGAATTTCCTTGCTCTGAGGTTCTCCTCCAGTTCGGCATGGGCACGTCTTGAACTTAACTCTATTACACAATCTACATCCAGTGTTGGTCTTATATCGGATGCTGCCGGATTGTCCACATAGAGTTCGGCTACAGAGCCACCCACAAATACCATTTCGTCTTTTAAATCTCCTAAACCAGCTGCAACAGTTTGGAGCATCGTTATATTTGTACTAGGCATTTTTTAGTCGTTTCTTTAATTCCTCAATGGCAATTTCTATTTCCCGCACCCGTCCAACCCGTATTGTATCTATGATAGTTAGGAGTTCGTAAAAGAACACATCATTTTCAACTACTTTTGGCAATGTTTTATACAGCGGTTCAATTGCTTGTCCGCGTGAATTTCCTTTTGGGTAGGGCCATACATATATATCATTACCAGCGGAAATATGTTCTTTAATAGGGGAAGCAGAATGTGCGGTAGGAATTCCTTTGACTATAGCACCAGGTTGAACCGGAAATACATATTTTAGCCCATAAATCAGAAATTCGAGAAAAGAGTTGATGTTTACTTTTCTCTTTTTTGAATCAATAAGTCCGGCAATTTTACATCTATTTAGCGCTTCAGATACTTCTGAAGGACTAATAAGAATTGCATTAGCAATATCTATATTTCGCCAGTTGGCTTGCTGTAGTGATATAATCTTTATTAGTACCACTATGTCCTGTGGTCGCATTCCATTGTGTTTCTTCATACAACTGATGATTAATTCGCGATTCGCGAATTGCAAATATAAGACTATTATTTTATTCTGCAATAAAAAGACTTCTGGTATTTACTTCAATAGCTATAAGTTTACCCAAGTGCTTATTAGAATAAACACAACCACCATCTATATTAATAACTTTACTGTTGTTTTTGATTTGTTCCGGACAAATACTAAGCGTTACAGGAGAATGACCATGAATGATAGTTCTATCTTTTAACAAGGGGTTAAAATACTGCTCTTTACTTTTCCATAACATGTAATAATTATCTGAAAAAGGATTCTCAAGCTTATCGTTGAAACCGGCATGAACAAAGAGAAACTCATCCAATTCATAATATAATTTCAACTTATTGAAGAAGTTCAGGTATTTAGGTTCAATGTCTTTCAATGCATCTATATTAAAACTTTTCAATGTTTCAGAACCTCCATTTTGAATCCACTTAGATATTGAACCTTCGTCATTATAAGCATCGATTAACATGGCTTCGTGATTACCTAAAAGAGTTACCACATCATACTCATTGTTTTGTAATTCAGTGATATAATCCAATACTTTTTTACTATCAGGACCTCTGTCAATATAATCTCCAAGAAAAATAAGTTTGTCATTTTTCTTGAGCTGGATTTTGTCTTCTATCAATTCTTTCATTGAATTGAAACATCCATGAATGTCTCCTATAGCAAAAATTCGATTGTTCATATTACGATTTTGGGGAAGATTTAAATACATAACAAAAATAATATAAAGACTGCGATAAGTGTTCATCTTCAGATATTATTGTAGACAAAATATTTGACAGGGATTAAAAGTGTCCAGTAAATGGAGTAAAATACTTGACAAAAGATTTTAGTTCAACCTCTCCGTAGTTTATTTGCGATGAGGATTTTCAGCCCACAGTTACACTTTGTTTACTGGAACATTCCGCCAAGTCGGAATATTCCATGTGCATGTTAATCCCCTTTGGGGTAAAGAAATACATTGAAATAAAATATCAAATTATTGGCAGTAAATTTAAATACTGCCAATAATTTGATTGTCAATAATTTTATTTTAACCGCAACAATTAAATAAAATGACTCTATAAAATGCTGATCTCGGTTATTATTGCTGTCAAAATATATTTTCTTCTCCATATAGCAAGGTGATTTTATGCGAATAATACCAGTAAGTGGTACTTTACGCAAAATTTCTATTTTTTTATTTTGTCTTTTGCTCCACTATCAAACGCAATAAGATTTCATTTCACAATTGCAAAAATACCAATATGAGAGTTAAGTGAAACTAATTTCTCGCTATTCATAAGAATAATTTGCAAAGTAGAATTTTTATTTTTTTTGTTATTAGATATGATTTGACTTCGTTATTAGCTTGAAAATTATTTGAATAGCTTAATCATTATGAAACTAATCTTATGATTTTTGAAATTTAATTGTTTACCTTGAAGAACAAGGAGAGTTAAATATAGTTAAATCTCAGGCGGGGTGTTGTAGCTAAACCGTTTTAGTTATATATTTGTGCAGTAATTTATCAAAAAGAATGGCAAACGAAAAAAGAGTATCTATTAAAGACGTGGCAAACTCAATAGGAGTTTCGACAACTCTTGTTTCAATAGTCCTGAATGGCAAGGCGAAACAATACCGCATTGCAGATGAAATGGCTGAAAAAGTTATCAAAACAGCCATGGAGATGAATTATTCTCCTAATCTTATAGCGAGAAATCTCAGAGGAGGAAAAACTCAGTTAATTGGATTGATAGTTACTGATATTTCGAATCCTTTCTATTCGTCGATTGCACGAATTGTTGAAAATAGAGCGAATGAATTGGGCTATACAGTTATTTTTAGTAGTTCGGATGAAGATTTGAAAACGACAAAAAAACTGATTGATGTATTGTTAAGTAAGGGAGTGGATGGCTTGCTTATTGTTCCTTGCGATGGGTCGGAAGAGGTGATGACAGAATTGCATAACAACAACACCCCTTTGGTATTGATTGATAGGAATTTTCCAAAATCTGACATAAGTTTCTCATGTCTGAATAATTTCAAAGCTACTGAGCTGACAACTCAACATTTGATAGATCAAGGATATGAAAACATTGCTTTGATAGGTTATAAAACGGAGATGAACCATATTTTGGATCGTATAAGCGGATACGAAACAACGATGCAAGCTGCAGGTTTAGAGCGATTTATACAAGTTGAAAAGGTTAATTTATCAAACACTCAGGTTGAAATGAATAATGTGCTGGATACTTTAGTGAGTAAGAAAAAAACAGAAGCTGTAATCTTTTTGACAAATATGTTAGCTGTTAGTGGATTATATTGTCTGAAAGAAATGGCTATAAAAATACCTGATGATATTGCAGTGGTTGGATTTAATAGGAATGATGTGTTTAATTTGTTTTATTCTCCTATAACCCATATAAAACAGCCTTTAGAACAAATTGCTTCACAGGCTGTTGACATATTGATTAATAAAATTAATCATAGCGAACTCGAAACAAAAACAATGGTTTTTTCAGAACCTCAGTTAATTATAGGTGAATCATCAATTAATAGAAATAAGTCTTGATTGCAGTTTTTTTTAATCTTTTAGCTAAAACGTTTAAGCACATGTTATGAATAAAAATAAAGTAATAATTCTAGTTTCTCTATTATTCCAAATCTCTGTATTTGCACAAAATTCAGCTCAGGATACTCGTGTAAAATATAATAATGAAAATCTTATTGTAGATTTAGGAGTTGGTTTGTGGGGAACACCAATACCGGTAGATTATGATATGGATGGACTTATGGATTTACTTATGTCGTGTCCTGATGCTCCATACAAAGGAGTTTATTTATATAAAAATATTGGAACTAAAAAACAACCTCTTTTTGATGTTTCAGTCAAACTATCCGATAAAGCATTTCAAAATACAAAAGCCTCCTACATTAATGGTCAACTGAAAGTTATCAGACAAGGAACGGAATACACAAGCTTTACACAAACCCTATTCGATAAGCCAAAAAAAATCAAAGTAGATTCACTACCTGGAGCATATTTCAAAAAAGTGCGCAGCAATATCTGGAGTTATGTAGATTTTAATGGAGATGAAAATCAGGACATTCTTGTAGGAATAGATGACTGGGGCGATTACGGCTGGGATAATGCGTACGATAAAGATGGGAACTGGACAAATGGTCCGCTCCGTGGATACGTGTATTGGCTTGAAAACGAAAACGGCATTTACAAAAACAGAGGAAAAGTAAAAGCTGGCGACAAAGTTCTTGAAACCTTTGGTGCCCCCGGTCCGAATATGGCAGATTTCAACGGAGATGGTAAACCGGAGATAATCTGCGGCGAATTTCTGGATAAACTTACATGGTTTAATAACTCTGGCAGCAAAAAAGCTCCCAAATTTGAAAAGGGGAAATTATTGTTGGATGATATGGGTGATGTTTTCAAACTACATGTTCAAATGATTACACCAGTAGCAGTTGATTTTGATAGTGATGGTCATATCGATTTATTGGTTGGAGACGAAGATGGACGAGTTGCCTTTATAAAAAACACAGGAAAAAAGAGAAAGGGAATGCCAGTGTTTAATGCACCTGTTTATTTAAAACAGAAAGCTGATAATTTAAAGTTCGGTGCTCTAACGGCTCCTTTCAGTGTGGATTGGGACGGAGATGGAAACGATGATATAATATGTGGAAATTCAGCAGGCAATATAGCTTTCATTAAAAATGCAGATGGAGGGATTTCTCCTAAATGGAATGCACCTGTATTGATAAAAGCTAACGGTAATGATATACGTATTATGGCAGGTAAAAATGGTTCAATTCAGGGGCCAGCTGAGGAAAAGTGGGGATATACAACATTAAGTGTAGCCGATTGGGATAATGATGGAAAAAATGACATTATTGTTAATTCAATTTTGGGTGAAATCGTTTGGTATAAAAACACCGATGATTTAATCAACTTAACAGGTCCATATAAAGTGAAAGTTGATTGGCAAAGTTCTCCAATACCTAAGCCAGTTTGGAATTGGTGGAATCCTGGAACAACAGATCTTGTAACACAATGGAGAACAACACCTTTTGCAATTGACTGGAATAAAGATGGGCTTACTGACCTAATTATGCTTGATTATGAAGGTTATTTAAGCTTTTACGAACGATTTGAAAAAGATGGAGAACTTTGGTTAAAACCAGGGAAAAGAATCTTCTATATGGAAGATCTGTCCATATACGATCATAACAATAATCCTACTGGAATTAACAATAAACTACTGCAACTAAATAGTGGAATCGGTGGAAGGTCAGGCAGAAGGAAGTTATGCTTTGTAGACTGGAATAATGATGGCAGAATGGACTTAATGGTGAACAGCAAAAATGTCTGCTTTTTTGAAAATATGAGTCAGAATGGCGATACTACTTGTTTTGCAAATAGAGGTGACGTTTCAGAGATAAAATTAGCTGGACATGATACCAGTCCTACACCAATTGACTGGGACAAGGATGGAGTCTTCGATTTACTGGTTGGAGCAGAAGATGGACACTTTTATGTAATAAAAAATATTTATAAAACAAAAAAATAAAAATAATTATGAAACAAAATCTTCGTGGAATAGTACCACCACTTGTAACACCGTTACTTGATAATGATACCCTTGATATAGTTGGTTTAGAACGCCTAGTTGAACATGTTATTGCCGGAGGTGTACATGGTATTTTTATTCTCGGAACGACTGGTGAATCACAAAGTTTAAGTTTTAGTTTGCGAATTGAAATGATAAAACAAACAAACAGAATTTTAAAAGGCAGACTTCCATTATTGGTAGGTATTTCTGATACTTCTATTGCAGATAGTGTTGCATTAGCAAAAGTTGCACTTGATAATAACGCTGATGCTGTTGTATCGGCTCCACCTTATTATTTTGCAACTGGGCAAGATGAATTGGCTGAATTCTATGAAACTTTGATTCCTCAATTAGAATTGCCTATCTATCTTTATAATATGCCTTCGCATACGAAAATGTCTTTTGCGCCCTCTACAGTAAAAAGAATTGCCAAAGATAAAAAAGTGATTGGTTTTAAAGATAGTTCTTCAAATGGTGCATATTTTCAATCAGTTGTATATGAAATGCGTGAACGCAAAGATTTTTCATTTTTCGTTGGTCCAGAAGAAATGATGGCAGAAGTTGTTCTTTTAGGAGCTAATGGTGGTGTAAATGGAGGAGCAAATATTTTTCCAAAGCTTTATGTCGATTTGTACAACGCAGCTGTCGCAAACGATGTTAAGAAAGTAAAAGAGTTACATGCAAAAGTGATGCAAATAAGTTCTACAATTTACACAGTTGGTTGTTACGGGTCAAGTTATTTAAAAGGAGTAAAATGCGCTTTATCTGTCTTAGGTATTTGTAGCGATGTGCTTGCATCACCATTCAATAAATTTGATACTGAACAACGTCTGAAAATAGAAAAAGCAATTAGTCAACTGGATCTTAATTATTAAAATGATTTGACATGAAAGCAATTAAAAGCATGGTTGTTTATCCATCGGTCGCAATCTTATTGTGTTTGTTCTCTGCTTTGAATTGTGTAAAAAAAGAAAAAATGATTACCATTGAGAATAACAAAATTATAAGCAGTTTTAGTGCTCACCCTGATGCATCCGTCGATATGGCTGCATTTGAAAAGCATTATGGAGAATTTCCTGAAAGATGGGAAACTGCTTTTGAATATCTTGTCAATAATGATCTTAAAGCATTGCCGCTGGGAAGAAAGGATATAAATGAGACTGTTTATGTCACAGTAAGTGAGTATACGACAAAAGATATAGAAGATGCTGATTATGAAGCTCACAAAAAATATATCGATTTACAATATATTATCACCGGTGAAGAATTGATGGGATTAACCCGGGAATATGCTGCTTTAAAAGTAATTTCACCGTATGTGGAAGAAAAGGATATTGAATTTTATGATTATAACGGGGGGGGATTATTGACGGCAACACCTGACAATTATTTTATTTTCTTTTCTGGGGATGTTCATAAACCATGTATAAAGAGGACAAATAATAGTATAGTTAGAAAAATAGTAATTAAAATACAATTAAAATAATATTTCAAAATCATATCAATATGAATACTTACCCTAAAATCGGCATCCGTCCTATTATTGATGGTCGAAGAGGCGGCATTAGAGAGTCGTTGGAAGATACAACAATGAATCTTGCTAAATTAGCAGCCAAATTTTATGAAGATAATCTTCGTTATCCTGATGGTTCTCCCGTTCAGTGTGTAATAGCTGACACCTGTATTGGTGGAGTTAAAGAAGCCGCTGATTGCGCTTCTAAATTTGAAAAAGAAAATGTTGGTTTAAGTCTTTCAGTTACTCCTTGTTGGTGTTACGGCACTGAAACCATTGATATGAACCCATTAATCCCAAAAGCTATCTGGGGATTTAACGGAACAGAACGTCCGGGAGCTGTTTATTTAGCTGCTGCGTTGGCAGCACATAATCAAATCGGTTTGCCGGCTTTTGGAATTTATGGTCATGAAGTTCAGGATGCCGGCAATGCCGAAATACCATCCGATGTACAAGAAAAATTGTTGAGATTTGCAAAAGCCGGATTAGCAGTTGCCATCATGAGAGGTAAATCCTATTTGGGAATTGGTTCAGTTTCCATGGGAATAGCTGGTTCAATTATTAGCCCTCAGTTCCTACAAGAATACTTGGGTATGCGTTCGGAATATGTAGATACCGTAGAAATTTTGCGTCGAATTCAATTTGGAATCTTTGATAAAGATGAATTTGAAAAAGCCATGGAATGGACAAAAGAAAATTGTATTAAAAATGAAGGCGATGATTTCAATCCTGAGCATATTAAAAGCACACGTGAACAAAAAGATAAAGATTGGAAATTTGTAGTGAAAATGACGCTTATCATGCATGATTTAATGATTGGAAATCCTAAACTTATTGAGATAGGCTATGGCGAAGAAGCTCAGGGACATAATGCCATTGCAGGAGGTTTCCAGGGACAACGTCAATGGACAGATTTTCTACCCAATGGAGATTTCTCTGAAGCAATTCTGAACTCATCATTTGACTGGAATGGAATTCGTGCTCCGTTTACCTTTGCTACCGAAGATGATCATTTGAATGGAATCAGTATGTTATTTGGAAATCTGTTGACAAATACAGCTCAAATTTTTGCAGATGTTCGTACCTATTGGAGTCCAGAAGCCATTGAAAGAGTAACTGGTTGGAAACCTGACGGAATTTTGAAAAATGGAGCAATTCACTTAATCAACTCTGGCTCTTGCACATTGGATGGATCTGGTCAACAATCTGACAAAAACGGAAATCCGGTTATGAAACCGTTCTGGGAAATCACCGAAAATGAAGTTGATAAAATGTTGGATGCAACAAAATGGTATCCTGCTTCAATGGAATATTTCCGTGGTGGTGGGTATTCTTCAAAATTTTTATCAAAAGCCGGAATGCCATTGACAATGTGTCGTTTAAATCTGGTAAAAGGACTTGGACCGGTACTGCAAATAGCTGAAGGTTGGAGTGCCACTTTCCCAGAAGAAGTTTTCAACGTGATTGATAAACGAACAGACAAAACTTGGCCGTCAACTTTCTTTGTTCCAAAGATTACCGGCGAAGGTCGCTTCAAAAACGTATATTCAGTAATGAATAACTGGGGAGCAAACCATGGAGCAATAAGCTACGGACATATTGGTGCTGATCTAATATCTTTAGCTTCGATGCTTTCAATTCCAGTTTGTATGCACAATGTAGAAGATGAAAAGATCTTCCGTCCTACGGCTTGGAGTGCTTTTGGATCGGATTCCGAAGGATCGGATTACAGAGCATGTAAGGTTTATGGTCATGTTTATTAGTGCGATTAAGTAAATCCGATGTTTACCAAAAAATCTATTACTTAAAATTATATATATGAAAAAATTACAAGCTATCATTTTTATGATTTTTCTGTTGCTTCTTACAATTCCGGTAATGGGTCAGAGAGAAATAATTGTGAAAGGAAATGTAACTTCTGCATCAGACGGGTTGGGATTACCGGGTGTCAGTATTATTATTAAAGGAACACAACAGGGAACTGTTACAGATATTGATGGAAATTTCAATATAAAAGTAAGTTCAGAAAACAAGAACCTTTTGTTTTCTATGATTGGTTTCACGACAAAAGAAATTGCGGTTCAAGGATTCCTCCCGTTGAAAATAGTACTTACTGAATCCACAGAGGTATTGGACGAAGTGCTCATCGTAGGGTATGGTGTTCAGAAAAAAGCTTCTTCTGTTGGATCAATCTCACAGACGAAAGGAGATGAGCTTTTAAAAGCAGGAGGAGCAACCAACCTGAGCACTGCGTTGACAGGAGTTCTACCAGGAGTGACAACAATAAGTTCTTCCGGTGAACCGGGGAGCGACCAGGCCAAAATATATATTCGTGGCCGCTCTACCTGGGGAAATTCAGATCCACTGATTTTAGTAGATGGTATTGAAAGGAATATGAATGATATCGACCCTAATGAAGTTGAGTCAATATCTGTGCTGAAAGATGCATCAGCTACGGCAGTTTTTGGTGTGAAGGGAGCAAACGGCGTTATCTTAATTACTACAAAAAGAGGTAAAGATGGTAAACCTCAGATTTCACTGAATGCCAATTTCGGGGTAAAACAACCCACCTTCTCTTTTAATGTGGCAGATCAGGTAACAGCCAGACAACTGTATAATGAAGCCAATATGAATGAAGGAGCCTGGGATGTTATTTATAGTGAAAACAATATTAATTACTGGAGAACTCACAGTGATCCGTATTACCATCCTGAAATCAGCTGGAAAGAAGAAGTCCTCAGAGATTATGCCATTAGTGAACAATACAATGTGAATATCTCTGGAGGAAATGCTAAAGTGAAGTATTTTACTTCTTTAGGATATTTGAACGATGGTGATATTTTTAAAACGCAGGTTCAACCGGAGTATGATCCTTCGTTTCGCTACGAACGATACAATTATCGGAGCAATATTGACATGGAAATATCAAAATCAACCAAGCTGAGTGTTAATATTGCCGGAGATATAGGTGTTCGCAACCGACCGCTTTCGTATATGGGTAATGATCCTTTTACCAGCTCAACTGTAGCAGATTTTTATCAGGTAATGTACCTTACCCCTAATTATGTATATCCTGTTCGTTATGAAAACGAAATTTTAGGTACTACTCCGATAGGCAGATGGTGGAATCCGGTTTACAACCTGAATTATCAGGGAAGTGCCACAGAAAAGACCTCCAGACTTTTTACCGATGTTGTTTTAAAACAGGAACTGGATTTTATCACTAAAGGATTATTTGTACAGGGTAAAGTTTCCTATAATTCAACGTTTGAAACTCAGCAATTGATTGAAAAAGATATTCTTGCCATTTATCAGTCGTCTCCGGAATCTGCAGAACAATGGTTCTCTGATGCCAATCCCGTGACTGAATGGGTTGAAAAACCGGCTGTTGTTGGAAATGAAAAACTTTCCGGATACGTGCGGGATTTGTACTATGAAGTATCTACTTTTTATTCCAACAAATGGGGAAATCATGATGTCTCTGGGCTGGGCTTGTTTAACCGTAGAGAATTGTATAGTGGTAACAGTTTCCCAAGCTACGAAGAAGCCTGGGTAGGAAGGGTAACTTACGGCTATGCAAATAAATATCTGTCAGAATTTAATGCCGCCTATACAGGATCAGAGAAGTTTGCACCGGGCAAACGTTTTGGTTTCTTTCCTTCCTTTGCTTTAGGCTGGGTAGCTTCTGAAGAGGAATTTTATAAAAATATGAGCTGGCTCGATTTTATACCGAAAATGAAAGTCAGATATTCTTACGGACAGGTAGGTAGCGACAGGGGAGCATCTTCGTTTACTTATATTACCGATTATAGTTCAGGAAGAGCAGCAATTTTCGGAAATACCCAGGGATATGCCTACGGCCCTCTATATTACGAAGGACAGGCCGCCAATGTGAATGCTACATGGGAAACTTCTACCAAGCAGAATCTTGGGTTTGAGTTTGGCTTGATCTCAAAATTAAATTTACAGATCGACTTATTTGATGAGCAACGTACCGGCATTTTGATGAACCGAAGTAATACCACTCCTTTATGGTTCGGACAAGACGCTACAGATGCCAATATCGGTGAAACAAAAAGTCATGGTTATGAAATTGAGGCGGAATGGAGAGATTTTGTCAATAAGAATTTCAGTTATTTCTTCAGAGCGGGATTTTCATTTCAGGAAAACAGGGTAATTTATCGCGACGACCCTGTCAACCGTTCGGAGTATCAAAAAAACGCCGGCAAACAGATTGGTTATGACTCGCGCCTTTTGTACAATGGATTTTATAATTCATGGGATGATGTTTATAGCTATCCGTCTTCTGTGTGGGAAAATTCAGCCCGTCAGCCCGGTGACATGCTTTATACCGACTACAATGGAGATGGTGTTGTCGACGACAACGATAAAGTTCCCTTAGAACTGAATTCAATTCCGGCATATACCTATTCGTTTAATCTGGGATTTAAATATAAAAATTTTGATGTTCAGGCAAATTTCTATGGGGTTTATGATGTAGAAAAAAGACTAACATACAATTTATTATGGGAGTTTCCTACAAAATATGTGATGGTATGGCCGGAAAGCGTAAATCGTTGGACGCCTGAAACAATTGAAACTGCAACTAGACCCAGAACGTCATTGGCTATAGTAAAACATAATCGTGAAAATTCAACGTACGGTGTAATGGACGCCTCTTATTTCAGGTTGAAGTCTTTAGAGATATCCTATTCAATTGATAAAAAAATACTTAAAGGTCTTGGACTTAGCGGTTGTCAGCTCTATCTGAACGGTAATAACTTATTTACAGTGACAAATTACAATCACAGAATAGATCCTGAATCTGCAAACGAAAGTGCTTATCCATTGACCAAAAGATATAACATCGGATTCCGTTTGAAATTTTAATGGAAGTTTAATATAACATAAAAATGAAGATTATGAAATATATACAGTTAATGATGATACTATTCATCTTGTTCTTCCATACAGCCTGTGAAAGTTATTTGGATAAATCTCCGGATATGGGAATTACTGATGCACAAGTATATACGAAATATCACTCTTTCAGAGGAGCACTGGATAAAGTGTATGTGTACAATCAGGATTTTTTTATCCCTGCATTTAATGGCTATACTTTTGCATTAGGAGACGAAGGGATTACAACGGCTTCTGGAGATCCTGCTATATCTATAAATAACGGAAATTATCAAGATAATTCTTCCATTGAGACTGGTTGGGATGATACACAATCACTCACAAGTATCGAATTAAGAAATATGCCAATAGTTGATATGGCATTCAAGAATTTCAGAACAATAAATATGTGTATTGAACGTATTGATGAAATTGAAGATGCCACGCCGCGGCAAAAGGAAGAATTATTGGGACAGGCATATTTCTTTCGCGCCTGGAATTATTTTCAATTGATACGACGTTTTGGAGGATTCTTTAAGTTTGACAAAGTGTTCACTTCCGAAAGCAATATGGATTTACCCCGATTAAGTTATCAGGAGTCTACTGACTGGTTAGTTGAAGATTTAGACAAGGCTTTTGATCTTCTTCCAGATGTATGGCCAGATGCCGAAAAGGGTAGGGTTACTAAATCAGCGGCCTTAGCACTTAAAGGAATGGCTTTGTTGTATGCAGCAAGCCCTAACATGAATATTGATTTAAAATACAATCAATCGTATTGCAAAAAGGCGGCTAATGCATCGTGGGAAGCCATACAACATATCAATACTGGTGGATATTATCGATTACTCCCGGGTCTTACAAACGATGATTATTCGAAAATATTTTACAGTAAAACTCAATTGGCAAGTGATGAAGCTATTTTTTATAAAGTTACGTACACAAATTCTGCTGCATACGGTGTTCCTTCTGTATCATCGTGGAATGCAACTTTTAATTTAAATTCAAGAGAAGCAGGGAATGTTCATTTGGCTTCTCCTACACAGAATTTTGTGGATTTGTTTGAAACGAAAAACGGTTTGCCGATTGATAAGGATCCTGCATATAATGATCAGGACCCTTATTCAAACAGGGATCCCCGCTTCTATTATGATATTCTTTACAACGGTCTTGAATGGGGTTGGCCAAATTCAACAACACACAAAAAACTCGAACTATGGGAAGAAAATAACTTTGATACAAAAATATCGGCTGATTTACAGGCTTTGCCACAGTACTATCCGAGAAGTCCCTATGCTATTCGTAAATGGGTTCCGGAATCATGTAATAAATGGCAAAATGATTATAATTATTTCATGCAATCAATTTACATAAGGTTTGCTCAATTGTATATGGATTTTGCAGAAGCTGCCAACGAAGCTTATGGTCCTACCGCTGTTGTTCCCGGCACTAATATGTCGGCAGTTGATGCGATCAACGTGATACGGGAAAGAGTAGGAGCAGTTCCTATTCGTAATGAATTTAAAGTATCAAAAGAGGTTTTCAGAGAAAGAATTTATAATGAAAGGACAGTGGAATTGTGTTTTGAAAATCATCGCTGGCACGATATCAGGAGATGGCACATTGCAAAAGAAGTTTTAAGTGATATCAAGAAAGCCGTCATCACCCGGACAGGCGATGATACCTACTCTTATAGGTATGTTTCCGTTGCTTCCAATTTACAAAGGGTTTTTGAAGATAAACACTATTGGTATCCGATCCCAAGGGAACAAATGGAAATGCTTTCGGTATTTACTCAAAATCCAGGATGGTAAGGTTCAGTTAATTATTAATCTACTAAGAAATTAAACATGAAAAAATTGTATAAATTGTTTTTGATACTTTTAATGTCGACGAACATTGTTATGGCACAAGACAATAAAGTAGTGTCACAAGCTGTAATTGAGCAGGGAAAATATGCCGATGGAAACACGAAAATTAAACTGCCTTTTCGTGAGGTTGATCAGTTGTATCTTTCGGGTGCAGCTACAGTCATTTCCGAAGAGGATTTACAAGGAAAATCAGATGTCAATTTTATCAGTACCCTAAAAGGGAAGGCCGCTGGACTTTATATTTCCGAAATACCCGGAGCTCACCGTGAAGGTTCATACAATATCAGTATCCGTGGACTGAATACTCAAAATTTTGAAGATGCTACTCCGCTTATTATCGTTGATGGTATGGAGCGACCATTGAGTTACCTTCAGGTGGAAGATATTGAATCGATCACTGTGCTGAAAGATGCCGTAACCAAATCATTCTATAAAGGAAAAGCAGCCAATGGCGTAATCATGGTGAAAACAAAACGGGGGAAGCAGATGCAGAATAAACGACAGATAAATATTGAATCTGGGGTTTCAATGCCATCGATGTTGCCCGAAATGTTAGGGTCTGCTGAATACGCAAGTTACTATAATCAGGCAAGAAGAAATAGTGGTCAGACTGATCTATATTCCGCAGCTGATATACTGGCCTATGAGAATAATAGTAATAATATCATGTATCCTTCAAACAACTATTATGATTTATTGCTGAAAGACACAAAAAACTTCACGAAAGCGTCAGCATTATTCTCTGGCGGAAGCGATGGTCTTCAGTATTTTCTGAGTGCAAATTATTTACATAACGGTGGATTAGAGGCTGTTGGAAATCCAAACACTATGGATCAGTTCAGTGTCAGATCCAACCTCGATTTTAAAATCAGTGAGTCGGTAAAAGCCTTTCTGGATGTCTACGGCTTTTTGGATAATAATATAACCAACTACCTGCAACCTTCAGATTTATTCACAAGGTTATTCTCGCAACGTCCCAATGAATATGCTGTGCTGCTTGAGAATCATGTTGATCCTGATTCGGTAATGTATGGTTCAGGCAGATACGGTAACTCAAGTACCTACCAGAATACCTATGCTGAAATGCTTCTGGGAGGACTTCGTAAAAACACACAACGTGTTGGTCAGACAAATTTAGGTTTTAAATTTGACCTCTCTTCTTTGTTGAAAGGGTTACAGGCAAAAACGGTTTTGTCGTTTGATACTTACAATTATGTATCGGTTGGTAAAAACGACAACTTTTATTCTTACATGCCGGTTTGGAGCAATGATAGTTTGACCGGAAAGACTTTAGTTACAGTGGGAAATAAAAATTCCAACATGTCGACTCTTGGCTCTGATGGATACAGAAGATATTCGCTTCTCGGACAGTTAGATTATGAAAACAGATTTGATGATCATGGCATTCGTGCCGGACTCGTAGTCTTAGGTGATCAGACTGAAAATATGTTTGTAAATTATGTAAACAAAACCCAGTCAAATACCCTACTTCTTAATTATTCCTATCAGGATAAATGGGTGGCTGATGTAAATCTGGGCTTAATCGGCAGTTCTAAATTATCTAAAAATAATCGGTACGGCTTCTTTCCCGCTGCGGGGTTAAGTTGGATCATTTCCAACGAAGATTTTATGATGAAAATGGAAAAACTGAACTATCTGAAATTAAAGGCTAGTTACGGAGTCTCAGGTAATGATGATGCCCTGAATTATTTTGCTTACAGTTCCCGTTGGAACTATATCAATTCTTCAGATTATTACACCTACTTTGGGACGGATGCCAAAACAGTGGCAAATACCACAACTATCAATAGTTTTGCTAATCCATCAATCGATTGGGAACGTTCAACAGAACTGAATGTCGGTTTGGAAGCGGTGTTCTTCAAAAATTTCACCTTTAATCTGGATTATTATAATATGTTGAGAACCAACGTCCCTGTTTATGCAAATAGTTTAAATAGTGGCATATCAGGGATGCTAAATCAGCAAATTAATTTTGTGTCAATTAATAACAATGGAGTAGATGCATCACTAGCTTATCTCAAAAGCATAGGTGAATGGAAAATAAATATCAATATTAATGCAAATTACGCACTTTCAAAGTATATTCAATCGGATTCATGGGCTAATACTCCCGGAAGCAGAAACTATGACGGCCAACCTGTGGATACATATATCGGATTAATCTCTACCGGCATAATTAAAAATACTGAAGAACTCAATGGAAATTCTTTCCAGAGTTTTGGTGAGGTAGAGGTAGGAGATTTGGGATATAAAGAACTTACCGGAGATGGAAAGGTTGATCAGAATGATGTGAAAGAAATTGGAAATTCGTTCCCCAGAATTCAATATGGTGTAAATCTTCGGGTTGATTATAAAGATTTTGGACTGGCTCTTTCTGGATATGGTGCTACTTTGTATGATATCTATCTGAATAATAAATATTACAGACCAATGCCTGAAATAGCTTATTCTGTAAATGTCAGTAATAGTTTTAATCCTGAAACAGGAGTTGGAACTTATCCCAGATTGACCACTACAAATTCCTCTAACAATTATCGTTTATCAGATTTTTGGTTGACAGATGGGAGTTTCTTTAAAATCAAAGATGTTGAAATAAGCTATAATTTGCCGGCATCAGTTGTACGTAAAGTTAGTCTCAACAGTTTGAGACTGTTTGTGAAAGGGAATAATCTGTTGACCTTAACCGGAGTTGAGGGAGTTGATCCTGAATGTATTAATGCAGGAATTGTTTCCTATCCCTTCATGAGATCATTTACAGCCGGTTTAAATTTGACATTCTAAAAAAAAATATACATATGAAAATCAAACATATTTATTTATTATCCGTCCTGTTCTTCATTGTTGGTTGTACCGATCTTGAACCTAAATTGGATACGGCAATTGATCAGGATGCTGTATGGAAGGATCGTGATTTTGCCATGGGTGTTTTGAATGATGCTTATAGCCAGTTGTCGGCATTTTATACTGATGAGTTAGGTACATTTCTGGATTGTGCAACAGATAATGCTGTCACCAATAATTTCTCGTCAGGGATCATCAGTATGGCAACCGGTGGATGGACTGCTCAAAATAATCCTATTAACAGCTGGACTTTATGTTATAATCAAATCAGGAATTTAAACCTGTTTATTGAAAACTCACCGGAAATATCATTTTCAAATGATACTACAAAAAATGTGTTAATTCACAAACGGGTAAAAGGTGAAGCATATTTCCTGAGAGCATGGTATCAGTTTGAATTACTGAGTAGATTTTCAGGATTCGATAATAACGGAAATTTGCTGGGATTCCCGATTGTGCTCGAAGCATTGTCGGACGAGGAACTTAAAACGGTAGAAAGAAGCACTTTCGATGCATGCGTATCAATTATAAAAGATGATCTTGATACAGCCCTGGTTTATTTGCCGGTAGTTCAGTACATCGGTTCGGATGTAGTACTTGGAGCTACACAGACAGGTAGAATCTATCGCCTTCCCGCTTTGGCATTGAAGTCCCGTTTGCTTCTTTATGCTGCAAGTCCGGCATATACCACTGCAAAATCGACCGTTGAAAAACAAATATTATGGGAAAATGCAGCTATCGCAGCAATGGTAGCTATTCAGTCAAAAGGAGCCTTGCCGACGGTAAGTGCCAGTGGTGATTTATATTCAAATCCGAATCACGCTGAAATAATCTGGCGATCGTATCAACCTGATAGCAATGCTCCGGAAAAAGATGATTTCATGCCATCGTTATGGGGAAACGGGAGGACAAATCCATCACAACAACTTGTTGATGCGTTTCCTATGAAAGACGGATATCCTGTCAGTACATCGCCCACTTACAATCCGACTAATCCTTATGCTAACCGAGACAATCGTTTTGGTTTGACTATAGTTTATAATGATGCTAATTTTGGAAGTGATAAAGCTGAAATTTTTGTTGGCGGAAAAGACTCTGAATCCTCAGGACAAACCAGAGCAACACGTACCGGGTATTATCTCAGAAAGTTTATTGTACCGGGTGTAATTATCACTCCGGGACTTACTGCCACGACAACAAAACATTACTATGCCTTTTTCAGAAGTGCAGAACTCTGGTTGAATTATGCAGAGGCAGCAAATGAGGCATGGGACCCTGAAGCTGATCCTTTATCATTGGGGAAGGCAGCTAAAACTATCCTTGCTGAACTCAGAAAAAGGGCAGGAATTGCAACTGCGGATCCTTATCTGAATCAAAAGGCTACAGCAGGAAAGGAAGACTTCAGGACATTGATTCATAACGAACGAAGAATCGAGTTAAGCTTTGAAAATCATCGTTTCTTTGATGTCAGAAGATGGTTGTTGCCGCTGAGTGAACTTAATCAGGATGTCAGTGGAGTATTGATTACAAAAGATGATAATAATGTATACACTTATCGGTCGGTACAAAAAGTAGAAGCCAGAAAGTTTTTCAGCTATATGTATTATGGTCCTTTGCCTGAACAAGCAATCTATACATCAGGAGGAGCTATTGTTCAAAATGCGGGTTGGTGATATAAGTCGTCAAATTATTAATTTTAAAGATATGAAAACTAAATTTTTTATTGCGTTCTTAATGGTACTGATGGTATCATCCTGTGAAAAGTATGAAAGTTACATCGACGACTTTGATTATACAACTGTATATTTCGCATATCAAAATCCTGTCAGAACAGTTTTTTCGAATAATCTTCAGTTCGATATCGGTGTTGCCATGGGTGGGGTAAGGGAAAACACTTCCAATAAAACTGCCGATTTTGTAATTGCGCCGGAACTGCTTGCAGATGCTAGCGTGGTAGGTAGTAATAATTTCACCTTATTGCCAGCTGATTATTATACCCTGAGCAATAATGAGCAATTTGTTATTATAAAAAGTGACTTTGTTGGAAAAATAAAGGTGACTCTTAACCGGGAAAAATTTCTTGCCGATCCATTGACCACGGGTAAAACTTATGCTTTACCGATAAGGATCACAGATACATCGCTTGATTCTATTTTGACCGGGAATGCCGGTAAGGGGATTGCCAGAAAAGATTACACCATTGTGGTCGTAAAGTATATCAGTCAGCATCATGGCATTTATTATCACAGAGGACAACGTTCTAAGTATGATGCGAGTAATATTTTGATCAATACACAACGTTACGTGACAGAAAAACAGGAAGATGAGTACGTACAGAACGTAGTGTGGAATTTTAAAACTCTTAAAGCCGACAGTATACAGAGCTCAGGAGTCGGAGAATTCTATTCTTCAAGTTCTAAGAACTATGCGCTGAACTTAAAGATATTAACGGATAATAAAGTCCAGATTATCGGAAATCCTTCTTCGTTAATTCCGAATGTTCAGGACTTAGGTAATTCAGTATACGATGTAGCCAAGAAATCGTTCTATCTTAATTATCAATATACAGATGTTGATAACATGAAATACATAATGAAAGATACACTGACATTCAGAAATGATGGTCTCACTTTAGAATTGTGGTAAATTTTACGGAATTTTGATTTACATAAAACCTAGAATAATATGAAAAGAATCATTCAATATCTCAGTATGTTTATATCCTTGTTTGTGATATATTCATTCCAATCATACAAAAACGATGATAGTCAACTGGTTTTTGTAAGGGGAGAAGGTGTTGAAGTTTGTATTTTTCAGAATGGTTCACGTATTTTTCAGCATGAGAATGCCAGAATAAGCGAAATTCCTCAGGTGCTTTTTGGAAAGGACTATCTGATTGTTACTGGAAAAGTAGCTCAACTCGAGTTCTCTGTTGCAGAAGATGCTCAGATAACCCTGTTACTTCCGTTTTCGGAAAAGGGATATAAAGGAATGACGCTAACTGAGATGAATTGTTATTTCCTCGAAAAACCGGCTGTGGAGATGCGTGTTTATAAGAAAAAAATGCGTGCTGGTAAAGTATGGAAATTCAATCCACAAGGGATGCCATTTACTCTGTTAGCACCGGTAATTTTGTTGAATAGTGATAAAGCGCTGTTGGAAGTTATGGGTGGAATGATTGATATAGATACTTTGAAACAAGGAAAAAATCTTTTCCTGAAAGATAAGAAAACCATAGTTACTGATTTACTCCCTGATTATTTACAACAGTTTTGTTTTGCAAAACCATTACCAAATATGCCGGTTGCCGATTCGGTACGTTGCTATAAAGCCTGTGAGTTTTATATGGCAACTACCGGTACGATAAACGACAGTAAATGGCAAAAACAAGATTTTTTGGCTACTGAAACCGGCTCAATGCAACTTTACCGTTATGCTTACAATACTCCGGGTAAGTGGATTGAGTTGCCCCAAATCGGCAATGCTTCGTCTATACTGATAGGTGAAGATATCCGGATATATCAACCTCCGGCTCTATTGGGTACACCCATATGTATTTCTACGAATCAGGATAAACATTACATCACCGATCCAACCGTAGTCATACTTCCGGGTGGGGAGTATTTAGCCGCATGTAAATCGAGGTTTGATGGTGAAAACAGTGTAGTTAGGATACTGAAATCAAAAGATAAGGGCATTACCTGGTCTTATGTAACGGAATTGTCAGCCGTAGGATTCTTTAATTTCTTTGTGTTGAATAAATCTGTTTATTTAATGGGAACTAAAGGTGGGTTTAACCAAATTGTCATTCTCCGGTCGGATGATGGTGGACAGACATGGACATCTCCGACAGATTCCAGAAACGGCTTGTTGTCGGAAGCCAAAAGTTATCACTCAGCCTCCACTGCAACTGTTTTTCACAATGGACGAGTTTGGAGAGCCATGGAAGATAATATTCCCTTAGGAAAAAGATTTTTCAGAGCTTTGGTGATGTCTGCGCCTATCGCATCAGATTTGCTTGAGGCAGCTAACTGGACTTTCTCAGAAGCATTGCCTTATGAAAGAGTGTGGTTGGGAGATTCTGTTGCCTTCAATGGATGGTACGAAGGAAACGTAGTTGTTTCTCCTGATGGCGAGATTGTTAACATGTTGAGGGTGGAAACATACAAATATAATGAAAATGCTGCCATTATTCATTACAGCAAGGATGGTAAAAAAGCTTCCTTTGACCCGAGAACAGATATTGTACCTTTTCCAGGGGGAGAAAAGAAATTTACGGTCTATTTCGATTCAGTTTCTCATAAATACTGGACTTTATCCAATATGATTTTTAAGGAAGATTATGGTATGGAACATGGCGGTCTGATAAGAAACCGGTTGGTATTATCTTATTCTCCGGATTTATATCACTGGGACGTGAAAGATATCCTAATTTCCCATCCCGATGCTCATTTTCATGCCTATCAATATGTTGACTGGAGGATTGATGGCGACGATATTATAGCTGTTGCACGTACAGCTTCGGATTCTCCAAGAGGTTTAAGTCCCAGACAACACGATGCTAATTATCTTACATTTCATCGCTTTACTGATTTCAGAAAAAGAATATACACATCTAAATAATTTACTTTAATACTAACATTTAAAATTAATTAAAAATGAAAAAAATTACAACAATGTTGGCTTTACTTATGGTAGTAGGGCTAAGTGCTCAGGATTATGTTGAGTTTACTGATGGGAGCTTAACTTACAGTCAGGATTTTAATACACTAGAATCGACCACGGGAAATAAAACGTGGACCAATGGAACAACTCCTCTTCTAGGTTGGTATGCATATAAAACCCTTGATACAACACCTGCTGAAGTTACAGTTTATACTTATTCATCAGCGGGTTTAGTTTCATTCGGAACTGATACAGATCGGGCTCTCGGATCAAGAATCGCTAACTCCATCGGAGACATAACTTATGGAGTGAAAATAAAGAACAATACCGCTTATGCGCTGAAATCATTACAGATTGTGTATACTGGAGAACAATGGACTTATGCCAGTCCCTGCCCTCAGGTGGTTGACGTTTCCTATAAATTAAATGCAACAGGAATTGAGGATGCTGGTTTTACAGTTGTTCCTGAATTGCAGTTTTCATCTCCAAGATATGTTGCCGGAATTAATACCTCAACAGCGATTGACGGAAATCAAGCTGAAAATCGTGTTGCCGGTATTACTTATGCACTTAATGTCAATATTCCTGTTGGAGAATATATCTGGCTAAGATGGTATGATAAAAATGATCCTGCTACTACTGGGTACTGTGTAAGCAGTGGTGTAGACCATCAGTTAGCTATCGATGATATAAGCATCACGGCGTCGTTTGTTGGAACAGGTGCTCAACAAAATTTTATTGCTACTCAATTGCTGATTTCTTGTATTCAGGACAATTTAAGCATATCAAACGGAAAAGAAATAGAAAACATTGTTGTTTACAATACTCTTGGAGGAGTAATGTTCAGTCAGCAGGTAAACTCTACGATGACCGATATTGCTGTCGGACATTTATCCGACGGAATTTACATTGCACAAGTAAATATGAAAGACGGAAATAAAATAGTAAAACGTTTTATAAAATAAAAAAGTGGTATTAATGAAACAATTATTCACATTTAAAATTAATTAAAATGAAAAAAATTACAACAATGTTGGCTTTACTTATAGTAGTAGGGCTAAGTGCTCAGAATTATGTTGAGTTTACCGATGGAGGTTTAACTTATAGGCAAGATTTTAACATATTGGAATCAACGGAGGCATTAACTAATATTGCCTGGACCAATGGAACAAGCCCTTTGCTTGGTTGGTATGCTGCTAAACTGATGCAGGATCCGTCCCCACAGGATATTACAGTCTATTCTACAGGAAGTGTCACTACAACAGCCGCTACCGGATTTGTTTCTTTTGGTACTGACGCTGACCGCGCTATAGGGTCAAGAATAGCAAATGCTACCGGGGATGTGGCTTATGGTGTAAAAATAAAAAACAGCACCTCGGTTCCCATTACTTCACTTCAAATCACATATTCAGGTGAACAGTGGACCTATGCAAATCCATGTCCACAGGTAGTCAGTTTAGCGTATAAATTAAATGCTGGTATTAAAGATACAGAATTTACGGTAGTTCCCGAATTACAGTTTTCTTCTCCGATTTTTGTGGCGGGTGTAGCCACAACCAATAAAATAGACGGAAATCTCGCTGAAAATAAAGTGGTTGGAATTACACACACATTTAATGTTTTTATTCCTGTAGGAGAATACATCTTTTTGAGATGGTTGGACATCAATGACCCAGGTACAACAGAATGTGCCGGTGGAGTTGATCATGCTTTGTCTATTGATGATGTCTCGGTTACGGCAACATTACAGTCGGGTATTCATCAAACACGCAATGGAAATATTAAATTGTTTTTAAGCCAAAATGAGCTTGTGATTAAAGGAGCCAAAATCATGAAAGATATTGTTATCTATAATGCATTAGGAAGTCAGATGCATGTACAGTCTGTTGAATCAGGTGAAATAACTATTCCTGTCAATAATTTAACCCGAGGTGTTTATTTTGCAAAAGTAACACTGGTTGATGGTTTGGAATCAACAATTAGTTTTATTAAATAATATCAGTTTTATAGTATTTTAGTTGAGATATATCTTCTTGCTTCTTAAAAAAAGCAAGAAGATATATCTTGAAACGAATCACTGTCAAAATTTTATATAAACATTTATTAAACAACACAATATGAAGCCCAGAATTATACTTTCATTTCTTTTTCTTTCTATTTTTTTTTTATTTGCCTTTGCTTTGCCTGATGAAATGATAATTAGCGTTGAAGCCGAAAGAGATATTTTCGTGAAAAAAAGTTTCACCAACGGAGAAGTCATCTTTACAAACAGAACATATACCCTAGAGAATATACCGGTTGAGTTTACGGATTATGAGTTTTTGGCAAGTGGAGGAAAGGTAATAGATTTAGGTACCATTATTCCTTCATCTGATGGATTGATTTATATGATTGCTCCAAGTGGTGGATTATCGGGCTGGACCATTGTTGAAAATTCAGAATTTAATTACAATGATAATGCAAAAACCAAAGTATCCATTTATCAGAAACAAGTAGCGGCTAATCAAAGAGTAAGTATTCCCCTCGTTGAATCGTTTCCTGGGACAACACCGATTGCAAAGGTGATTGATTTGCAAATTGTGAATACAGAGTCAGATGCCAGATTAGCGACCATAAAAGTGAACGGTATGGATATTGAGTTTTTTAATAAAGAAAAGTTATCATATCCTTTTTATCTCCCGTATACATTTAATTCATTGCCTGTTATTGCTGCAACCATTAACGAATCCATTGCTACTGCTACAATTACTCAGGCAACCAATATCATCGGAACTGAAGCTGAACGGACGGCTACAATTGAAGTAAAATCACAGGATCTTACAACGACGATGATGTATAAGATCATTTTTGAAAAGTTACCCGAGCTGGATTTGTTTTTAAGCATTGGACAGTCGAATATGTCAGGTAGAGCTCCCATGGATGTTACCAAAGGTGATTTTGACCCAATTCCAAATACTTACTTATTTACAACATCAACTCAATTTATGGATGCGGTAAATCCTTTGAATCTCTATTCCAATATCAGAAATGCTGCAAGTATCCAGAAGATTGGTCCTTCTTTTTCTTTTTCAAAAGAAGTATCCTCAAAAACGGATCGTAAAATTGGATTGGTAGTCAATGCTAAGGGCGGTTCAAGCATTGAATCTTGGGATAAAAACGGAATAGATACCTTATATAGTCATACATTGGTACGTGCATTGGAGGCAAAAAAATGGGGTACTTATAAAGCAATCTTGTGGCATCAAGGAGAATCCAACAGATATGGCACAGCAATTTATCCTCAACAAGTGAGTAAACTGGTGGCTGATTTAAGAATTGATCTCGGCGATGCAAATTTATTCTTTGTCGCCGGTGAAATTGGCTATTGGCGAACTGACTTTGCAGCATTTAACAGCATGATCAGAAATATTTCTACTTTTGTGAATAATTCGGCATATGCTTCAGCAGAAGGGTTGACCAATGTAGATGATTCTCATTTCGACCGCGAAAGTCAGTTGATATTAGGAGAAAGATATGCTGATATAGTATTGAACAATGTTTACGGAATTACATCTGTCGCTCTTCCCAATCAGGATAATATGCCAGTTGTTTCTATTCTGAATAAAAAACTGTATATATCAGTTCAGAATAAAACCTTGACATCAATTTGCGAAGTTTCCGATATTAGTGGAAGACAAATCTACAGAAAGGAATTCTTCGGGAATATTCAATTACCACTTCAACCGGGAGTATATATTGTCCAAGTAGAAAATAATTATCAATCAATGCCTAAAAAAGTTATTGTTCGTTAATTGCTGATTATCAAGTATAAAAATATTACAAATTGTTTACTAATGAAAAAGAAAAAATTTCTATTAATATTAGCTTCTTTTCTGACAGTAAGTCTCTTACATGCGATTCCTGACCAAATGGCAATTAAAGTGGAAGGTCCTGCATTTGAAAAACGGACATTCACGAACGGAGCAGTGATTTTTACCAACAGGATCTATACCATGGAAAATATTCCAACGGAATTTGCCGGGTTTGAATTCTTAGCCAGTGATGGAAAAATAACAAATGAAGGAACAATAACTCCATCAGTAAATGGATTGATATATATCATTGCACCAACAGGAGGTGTTGCCGGTTGGTCGCTTGTTCCTAATTCAGAGTTTTATTATACGGATGGTACACAAACAAAAGCTTCCATTTATCAAAAAACTGCGACTGCAAACACACCTGTTGCTATTCCTTCAGTAACTTCATTTGCAGGTGCAACTCCATTAGCTAAAGTGATTCATTATGCTAACGACACCATTAGTGTAAAAGGAAATTTGATTGATATACTTGCTGCCAATGGAGAAAATTATGTATTTCCACAGAACACAACCTTTAAATTCCCGTTAACAATTCCTTCTTGTCTTGCAGGGAAAAAGTATGCCACTTCATTGGTGGAATATAACGGAGTTACTCAGGTAAGTGCGAATCAGGCCTGTGATATTGTAGTGGCAACTCATTATAATACGGTAAATGTGCCGGGATGGGTTTATACCGGAGATTATTTTGCAATAAGCTCGGTACGAAATTATTATGTTTATAAATATCAATATACCACACCCGGGGCATGGATAGATATTCCGCAGAGAAAGACCTCGGGAACGGTTGCTCCTACGCTTGTTTTTTGCGATAACCTGACATGGGTCAATCCTCGGACACTTCCCGGAACTGTCATTACCAAATCTCTGGATCCTAAGAATGTATATATTACTAATCCAAGTATTACGATTCTTCCTGATGGTGATTATCTCGCCGCATGCACAGGAGCGCTCAGGTTCTCGGGCGGGAATGCCGGTGTTACCTTCTTTTTGTCATCGGATAAAGGAAAAACATGGCAGGTTCAATCGGCAAATAATGGAAAGATGTCGTATCAGAATTTATTTGTTCACAATGGTGTCTTGTATGTAATAGGAACCGATGGTGTTCAGGGAAATATTATCATCAGAAAGTCCATGGATAAAGGGGTAACCTGGACATATCCTACAAGTAGCAGCGATGATGGCTTCTTGCTTGCAGGACAGTATCATTCGGCTCCGGTACCTTTGGTGGTAAATGATGGTCGTATCTGGAGGGGTTTCGAAACAAATTTTGATGGTGAAAATAAAAAAGTACTCGTTATGTCTGCGCCTGTTAATTCGGACTTGATGAAAGCTTCGAGCTGGACATTTTCGAATCAGCTCTCTTACCAGACCAGCTGGATATCAGGTGGTGGTAAGTCCTTTAAACAGTGGCTTGAAGGAAATGTTGTAGTTAACAGGGATGGTAAAGTTGTAAACATGCTTCGCATTGATGAAGAGGTGTACGGTGGCGTTGCGGCCATGGTTAGGGTAAACAGTTCCGCTAATATTTCTTTTGACTACACAAAAGACATCATTAACTTTCCAGGAGGCGGAAAAAAATTTGCTATACGATATGATCCGGTTTCCGATTATTACTGGACACTCAGCAATGCAGAATTTGATGAAGACAGGACCAAAACACATAGTGGTATATATAGTGGCGGTATGCCTTGTGGATTGTTGAGAAATAGGCTGGTTTTAATGTATTCTTATGATTTGCGGAACTGGATTATCAAAGATACGATAATTAGCAGTGATAATCCGTTTTTTCATGGATTCCAGTATGTTGACTGGCAGTTTGAAAATAACGACATAGTTGCCGTCTCAAGAACTGCTTTTGAAGATACCGACGGTTTACCTGTTCGTCAGCATGATGCGAACTTTTTTACCTTTCACAGAATTGAGAATTTCAGAATAAACTTACCAAATTCAATTATTAAATTACCCAATGAATCGGCAAATATCATTAAGAGTTATAAGGGGAAAATTGAAGTTTTTACAAGCAATTTAATTAATATTGATATTACAATATACGATTATAGCGGAAAAGCTATTTATTCCAGATTTAATTCAACCAATAAAATTATTTACACAGATAATTGGCAACAAGGATTGTATCTTGTGAGAGCTAATTTAAATGGAAAATTATATACTCAAAAGATTTTTATTTATAATTAATACCACATAAAGATGAGAGAAATTCGATATATTTTTTGCTTATTTATCATATTAAGTGCAGTACAATTAAGCGCTCAGGTTAGTCAGATTACTGTAAAAATTGAAGGAAATGGTTACACTAAGAAGATTTTTGCAGAGGGCGAATTATTGTGGAATAACAGGACTTATCTGATTGAACCTTTCGCTAATCCACATGCATTTGCCGGATTTGAATTATTACAAAGTGCTGCATCAATAGCAGAAGGTGGAACCATTACTCCTTTAGCTGACGGTTATGTTTATGTTATCGCGAAAGAATCGGAAGGCCTGAGTAAGCTAGGTGCAGAATGGACGGTTGTTGCCGGTTCTGGATTTAATTATAATGCCAATGGAGTTATAGCACCACTTGCTGTTTTTCAGCACGTAGCAGTCGCCAACACGCTTATAACTATTCCTCTTGCATCCGGATTTACAGGAGCTACCCCAATTGCTAAGACGATTGATTTACAAGTGCCTGTAGTGTCAGCCATTACGATAGATGGCGTAAACTTAGCAATGTTTTTAGAAGCTACATTTACTTATGTTCACCGTCTTCCATATACAAGTACTACTGCACCAGTAGTAGGATTAACGCCTTTTTCTGCCGGGGTTAGTTCAATTATCAGTCAGGCGACAAAAATTCATGGTACTGAAGCCGAACGTACTGCAACTATCGATGTAACTGCACAGGACAATTCAAAAAGAACATACAAGGTGATTTTCGAACAATTACCGGAGTTGGATTTATTTCTTTGTATTGGTCAGTCCAACATGGCAGGAAGGGATGGAATGGATGCTTCTCAGGGTGATTACATACCTGTTGACAATGCTTACTTATATACCACTTCTACGTTTATTGATGCAGTTAACCCTTTTAATGGGTTTTCTAATGTAGAATCAGTTACTCAAGGAGTCAGTCCGGTATTCTCATTTTCGAAAAATATTTCTGCAAAGGTAGCTGCAAAATTAGGATTCGTTGTAAATGCAAAAGGAGGTTCTGATCTTGTTGAGTGGGATGATAAAACAGATAATTTATATACACAAACTATGATAAGAGCCCTTGAAGCGAAGAAATGGGGAACTTATAAAGCAATATTATGGCATCAGGGAGAAGCCGATGCCAATGCTAATGATTTGCCTGCATATCCGGCACAACTAACCAATCTGGTTGCGCACTTAAGAGAAGATTTAGGAGATGTAAATCTGTTTTTTGTGGCTGGTCAAATTGGCAAGTGGCGTACCGATTTTGATACTTTCAATGCTATGATTCCTACCATTGGCACGTTTATTTCCAATTCTGCATGTGCTTTATCAGATGGCTTGACCGATAAAGGTGATAATCTCCATTTTAACAGAGCAAGTCAATTGATATTGGGGGAAAGATATGCTGATATTGTACTGAAAAATATTTATGGAATATCAGCCTTATCTGATACGGAATATAAAAATACGTCAAACATTTCTGTTGTTAAAAATAAGTTGTACATTGAGATTTCGAATGATAGCTTTGCGTCTGTCGTTTGTATTACAGATTTAAGTGGAAGAAGGATTTATGCAAGTGAATCTCATCAAAGTATAGAGTTGAATCTGTCTCCCGGAGTGTATGTCGTTTCTGTTATGAATAATAATAGAAACCCAATAGTGCAGAAAATAGTGATTTCTTCATCCTTATTGTGATAGTAAAGTTTTAAAGTACATCCTTAAAAAGATGTTCATCTAAAATCACAATCGACTAATAAGTAATGAGAATAAAATAATGTCGTATTAACAATCTTCTATTTTTTTGTTAATCTGTTACTTCTTAAATAGTAAATGGTACATTGTAAAATGGTAAATACTTAAATTCAATAATGAAAAAGATTTTTCTAGTTATATTGTTAATCCCTTATTTGCTATTCGCACAGCAATCGCTTAGATTACCTTCAATTTTGAGTGATCACATGCTTCTTCAGCAAAATTCAGAGATAAAATTTTGGGGTTGGTGTAATCCACGGACGACTGTCAGAATTATTCCCGAATGGAGCAGAGATACTATTGTTGTTAAAGCTAATGAAAAAGCAAAATGGGAAACTGCTCTGAAAACACCTACCAGCGGAGGTCCTTACACGATTCAGGTTTCGATTAAAGGGGAAAGTATCACCATTAATGATGTAATGATTGGTGAATTGTGGCTATGTTCCGGTCAGTCGAACATGGAATGGAATGTTGAAAAAGGAATTCTCGATGCAAAAGAAGCCTTACCGGATTGTTATAATAATCAAATTCGTTTTTTCTTTGTGGAGAAGGCAACAGCTGATTATCCACAGGTTGATTGTAAAGGTTACTGGAAAGTGTGTGATCCGCAAACCATGCGTTGGTTCAGTGCAGTAGGTTATTTTTTTGGAAAAAAACTGAACGAACAGTTGAATGTTCCGGTTGGATTGATAAATTCAAACTGGGGTGGAACGGCAGCTGAAACATGGACTCCCGAACATTTGATACGGAAGTCGCATAAGCTCTATGAAGCTGCTGGTCATCTGACTCCAAGTACAGGCTGGGACAATACAATAGGTTCTACCTACAACGCCATGATACATCCGTTGCTGGATATGAAAATAGCTGGAGTAATATGGTATCAGGGAGAAGCAAATTGGCCAAATGCTTACAGTTATTCAGAACTGCTGAAGACTATGATTAAAGGTTGGAGAGATGGTTTTAAAACGTCTTTACCATTCTATTATGTACAAATTGCTCCTTACCTGCGATATCCCATTCCTTATAGTGCGGCTATAATAAGAGAAAAACAGGAGAAAGTACAAACACTTGAAAAGACAGGAATGGTTGTTGTCTCCGATTTGGTTGATAATTTGAATGACATACATCCCAAATATAAGAAAGAGGTAGGAAACCGGCTTGCAAATTATGCACTAGCTGAAACATATGGCAAAAAAACGCCAAAGTACAGATTTGCTTTTTTCAAAGAACAAAAAATTGAGCAAAATAAAATCCGGATTTATTTACATGAGGTGTCGGAGGGTTTGATATTCAAGGGTGAAGTAATTGAAGGGTTGGAAATTGCCGGAGAAGATCAGATTTTTGTTGCTGCAAGAGGAAAAATTGATGGAAGAACCAATACTTTATTGGTTGAATCTCCGAATGTAAAGTATCCAAAATATGTTCGTTATTCCTTTGGAAACGGCTCGACGGGAAATTTGTTTGATAAGACAGAATTACCTGTAGCTCCTTTCAGAACCGATAATATTGTCTATGATTTGTCACCCGTACAGGTTAAGTCAGAAGTTCAGCAACCGCAACCATTAAATCAGGTTACTACGTCTGTCTGGCAAGTGAGTGCAATAACTCCTCTTCCGTTAAAATCAGCAGCACCCAACGGGGAAGGCCATTTATCTTTGCCTTTTTTGCGAAATGGAATCATGGGTAGTGCCTATGTTTTCGGGTCAAAACAGCCAGATTTATTTGTAAGTGGTAATGGAAAAACCAGCGCACTCTACCTGTTTAAATGGTTAAGAAATAAGGAGAGTGGGGTGCAGGTCTTTGATAAACCCATACCGGTCAATAGTTTTTTTACTTCAAAAGGAAGTGTGTTTGAAACAAATGATGGGGTCATTCACGGGCTGTGGCTAAAAAAGAATGTTGTTGTTCATTCAATATTTGATAAAACAGCTTTATCTTTCAATATTCAAAAGGAAATAAAATTACCTGAATTACCGACAGAAGTAAATAGTATCAGTGCATTTCCAAATGCGGACGGAAGTGTGGATCTGGTGATGGAAGTCAGAGGGTTTGGGATCCCGGCTAAGTATGGCAATCAGAATCCTTCAACCGTTGAATGGAGACCATTTGATGAAGCCGGCATAGCTACGACAGCCTTTAATTACACCTACCTTTACAGTATGCATTTTAAGAAATTCTTTGAAGGTGATGTTGAATTTGTTCAACAAGCGACAAAGACAAATAAAGAGGTATATTTTAGTATGATAAATGCCACCCCCGTTAATTTTGGAGATGGGCGTACGCATGATCTTATTACAGGTTCTCGTACAGGAATTTTCCCTTATTACAGACAGGATGGTAGCAGGAAAGGACTTGTTTATGAACACCGCAGGTATTTGGTAGATGAAGATGGCAACATGCTTCGTCATCCAAGTATTGCCGCTTCCGTATGTGCTTATCCCGAATCAAAAGGAGGTATTACCCATATTATTGCCGGAGGAGAAGGAGCCATTTATTTTTATCAGTTCACAGGAAAATTCACAAAGAACGGAGATCCAATATTCAAAACTCCTGTTCCTGTTTTACAGGAAAGAGCAGACCTTTATGCTGGTACCCTTCCTGTCCCGACATCATACGACTGGGATGGAGATGGTGTACAGGATCTGATTGTAGGCAATTCCGAAGGATTTATTTTGTTTTTTAAGAATATTGGAACCAATGCTGATCCGGCATTTTTGCCCGGAGAGCGTGTTCAGGCTGGAGGTGTTGATATTCAGATTCAGGCAGGTTATTCAGGTAGTGTGCAGGGGACTCCCGAGTCAAGATGGGGATACGTTTCTCCAACGGTTGTTGACTGGACGGGAGATGGCTTACCCGATATCATTACGGGAGATATAACAGGTAACTACACTGTATACATCAACAGGGGCACCCTCAGGAATCCAATGCTGGAAGCGGCTCGTTCTTTGTATTGTGATGGAATAGAATTGCATGGCATGTGGCGTTCACGTGCGGCAATAGGTATGTTTGGCAATCGGATGGCCATGGCAATTGTTGATGGCGATGATCATTTCCACTTATATTGGAAAATAGATGATTATAATGTGGAAGATGGAGGTAAATTATTGCTTACGGATGGTTCACCTATTATTACCACTGCTGAGCCCGCGGGCGGTACGGGACGTTGTAAACTCGACTTTTTTGATTATGATGGTGACGGAAAGTTAGATTTAATCATCGGAAACGGGAGAAGATCCGCTATACCGAATATGAAAACAGGTTATCCATTACCGATGTTGGGAACCAAAACTCTTGGAACGCCCCTGTTCATGAGAAATGCGGGAAGTGAAAGCAATCCTGTCTTTGAACATCCTTTCCCATTTCAGCTGGATGGCGTGGGCATACTTCAACCGGGCGGATCTCATGAGAGTGGTGCGATAGGGACCATTCTTGGAGGAGGAAATCAACGAAATATAATTGTGGGGAATGAGGTGGGAAGACTTTATCTTATTCCCGGAAGTCGTTTGAAATTAATGAGCCACGATGATGCTAAAAAATATTATAATAAACCTAACTCGCTTTACGAAAAGCATCAGGAATAATTACAAACGAACGTTAAGGTAGTTTTGCCTCTTAAGTAAATAATAAAAATTAAAAATATAAATTTAACTAACAATAATTATTTCAACGAATATCTTATGAAAGACAAAAAATTTTATCCTTGGTTGGTGGTTGGTATGCTTTGGTTTGTGGCTTTACTTAACTATCTTGACAGACAGATGCTTTCGACCATGAAACCATCGATGATGATTGATATTCCAGAATTGATTTCAGCTCAAAATTTTGGTCGTTTAATGGCTGTATTTCTCTGGATTTATGCTTTTATGAGTCCAATTTCAGGAATTATAGCCGACAGATTAAATAGAAAATGGATGATTGTTGGAAGTCTTTTTGTTTGGTCAGGTGTAACATTGCTTATGGGATATGCCACAACCTTTGATCAGATTTATGCACTTCGCGCCATTATGGGTGTAAGTGAAGCGTTCTATATTCCTGCTGGTCTCGCATTAATTGCCGATTATCATCAAGGAAAAACACGTTCATTGGCCATTGGAATTCATACTACTGGTATTTATCTAGGTCAGGCTTTGGGTGGGTTTGGAGCTACAATTGCCCTTGCTTTTTCATGGCAACTAACTTTCCATTCTTTTGGTCTCCTTGGAATGGGCTATAGTGTCATTTTAATGATTTTCTTAAGAGAAAAGAAAGCGTATGTTCACGAAACTGTTCAGGGAAATAATATTTTCAAAGAATTAGCTTCTTCGTTTAAGGGTATAGGTGTCTTATTGGGCAATATATCGTTTTGGGTCATTTTGTTTTATTTCTCAGCTCCTAGTTTGCCCGGTTGGGCTACTAAGAATTGGTTGCCTACACTTTTCTCTGATAGTTTGCATTTGGACATGTCACAGGCAGGTCCGATGTCAACAATCACAATCGCCATGGCTTCGTTTGTTGGAGTGTTAATAGGTGGTGTTTTATCAGATAAATGGGTACAAAAGAATTTAAGAGGAAGAATTTATACTGGAGTAATTGGTTTAAGCTTGACAATTCCTGCTTTGATTTTGCTCGGTTATGGACATAGTTTTCCAACAATATTAGGTGGTGCACTTTGCTTCGGTCTTGGTTTTGGGATGTTTGATGTCAACAATATGCCTATTTTATGTCAGTTTGTATCTCCACGTTACAGAGCTACCGGTTATGGACTGATGAATCTGGTGGGAATTGCTTCCGGTGCATTTATCACAAATTTATTAGGTAAATCATTTGATTCTGGTAATTTAGGACGAGATTTTGCTATACTTGGTTTTGTGGTTGTTGTGGCAATTGTACTCCAATTGACCATGTTGCATCCAAAACAAATTGATAAAGTGGATTAATGTTGTATCTGGAATAATCGTATTTACTGTCGTTAACTTGCAATGGAGTAATTAGTTATGGACACATGATACATTATTGATGATTTAATATCATTAGCTTCTATGCTTTCAATTCCAGTTTGGATGCACAATGTAGAAGATGAAAAAATCTTCCGTCCTACAGCTTGGAGTGCATTCGGTTCAGATAATGAAGGAGCTGATTTCAGAGCTTGCCATTCTTATGGTTCTATTTACATATAATTTACTTGATCATTCTCTTTGCACATTTTCGTGCAAAGAGAATAATCAAAATTATCCTTTCTTAATCTATACTATTATTGCATAATTGATATTTTACGCATTTATTTAACTTAAATTTAAAAATCATGAAAATGAAAAACTCACTTCGATTTGCATTCTTTGCAATGCTACTTTGTATTTCCAATGCAAGTTTTGGCCAAATTCTAGAATGGCAATTCTTTTCAAGTACTACGGGTCAGGAAGCAACATATAATGCAACTACCAATAATGCGAATTTGGAAACATCTGTATTAACACGTGGAGCAGGTGCAGCGGCATCAGGCACTGTTGCAGCTAAAACATTTCTGAGCACTATGACTCCTTCTGCTGACAAAGCTGCAGCCATTATAAATAATGCATACTTTCAGTTCACTGTTAAGCCTAAAACAGGATATTATGTTTCACTAACAGATTTAGATCTTAGTTTAAGAATTTCTTCAGTTACACTGTCAGCGATTAATTATCAATTTCAGTATAGTTTAGATGGTACCAATTTTAATGACATTGGTAGTCCAACAACATTAACTGATATAGCTACTAGCGGAGTATTTCAACCAACAATAGATTTGGCACAATTTGCAAATCTTAAAAATGTTTCATCTTCAACAACTATTACTTTTCGCTTGTATGCATGGGGAGGAACGACTGGTAGTTTTGGATTAGGATTGTCTTATTCTGCATCTGTACCATCGTTAATTGTCGGAGGTGTGGTTTCAAATGCAATTGCAACCGTTTCCGGCGACCCAAAGATAGAGGGTTGGGAGTTCAGTACTACCCCTGCTGGTGCAACTGTTAATGCTACATCACAAAATGCAAATCTTAACTATCCTGTTTTATCTTCAGGTGCTGGATTTGCAAGTACTGGTGGTTTTAACTACTCTTATGTTGCTACTTTGAAAACAACTACAAGCACAAAAGCAATTGCTATTTCAGATAATGTATACTTTCAGGTTACCATACCACCAGCAACAGGCTATAAAGTTTCACTCTCTACATTAAAATATAGATTTAGAGCACCAAATAGTTCCACTAATTTTCGTTGGGCTTACAGTGTAGATAATGGATATACTTTTACTGAAATTGGATCAGATATACTATCCCCAAATATCTCGGGAGGACTCGATTATCAACTAGATTTATCTGGTGTGGCAGCTTTACAAAACGTACCATCAACTTTAATATTACGTATGTATGTTTGGAATACAACAGGTACAGCAGCAACGGTTGGTTTTGGTCGCATCATCTCAGGTTCCAATACCGGAGCTCCCGTAAACGCGGTTTACCTAAGAGGTAAAGTAGAAACTCTGCCAGCATTAGATCAAATGGAAATTACAGTTGAAACCACTGATAATTTTCAAAAGAAGACTCTAATCAACGATGTATTATATTTCACAAATAGAGTTTATACTGCTTTTAACGTTCCGTCAACATTGGCTAACTATGAATTTTTATCATCGAATGCAGGATCAACAAGTGATGGTATTACCCCAACAGGCACAATTATTTCGTCTACAGCTGGAGATATTTATGTGTTGGCCAGAACAATAAACGGAGTTACAGGATGGACATTAGTGCCCACAACAGAATTTTTTTACGCATCAAACAGCACCACAACAGCAGGAATGTCAGTTTTCAAAAAAACGGTAACGGCGGGACAGCGAGTTGAAATCCCGGTGGTTGATAATTTTCAGGAAGCAAAACCCTTTGCAAAAATGATTAACTATAACGTTTTTCGATCTGTCGGGTCAGGAAACTGGAATGACAATACGAAATGGGAAGTATCAAGCGATAACGTTAACTGGAGTTCAGCCGTTTCGGCACCAACTTCAGGAGCGAGTGCTATATTAATACCTGCTGGACAAGGGCTAATTGTCAACACTCCGGCTTCGGCATCAATTGTTACATTAAATCCTACTTCAAAACTTACTGTAAATACTGAAACATCTTTTGATGCAACAACATTGAATCTGAATAGTGATGCAACAGGCACAGCCACTTTTATTGATAAGGGAACTTCAACCATTACCACAGCTAATGTACAGCAATATCTTAACACAGCTCGTAACTGGTATATTTCGTCGCCAATAGCATCAGCTACTGTGTCTTCAAATATCACATTTTATAGTTACGATGAATCAGGCAGCAATACTGGATATGCTGCACCTGCCACTGCTAATTGGGTTTCAGCACCAGAAGGAAGTTCAATAACTGTAGGTAAGGGTTATATTGCTCAACCATCTGGAGTAACAACCCTAACTTTCGCTGGTGCTCTTAACAATAACAGCACATATTCTATTCCTGTAACAAAATCTGTAGTTCCTTCAAAGGCTGGCTTTAATCTGGTTGGTAATCCATATCCTGCTTATATCGACTGGAGTCTAGTAATTACAGATGTCGAAAATGCCAATATTGGTACAACAATGTGGTATAGAACTAAAAATACCGGAGATGTTTACACATTTGCTACACATAACGGTACAAGCGGTGTAACAGTAACTGGCACTGCCTACACTACTATTACTAAATTTATTCCTCCCATGCAGAGTTTCTGGATTCGTGTTAACGATGGTACTAGTTCAACAAATCTGAAAATCAAAAAGACTATGCTTGATCACAGGGATGTAAGTGGAAACACAATGAAAGCACCGAAACTTGTCAATAATCAATTAATTCGATTACAAGTGTCAAATGGTGTAAATACTGACGAATCAGTGCTTTGTTTTAACCCAAATGCAGTTGATGGTTTAGATAATTACGATTCACCTAAAATGTCGAATAACAACAGTGCAATTCCAGAGATTTATACAGTTGTAGGCAACGAAGAGTTGGTTATTAATGGTTTAAATAATTCCAATTTGGAACGTGTAGTTCCATTGGGATTCCGTACAGGTGAATCGAATAGCTTCAGCATTAAGATAAGTGAAATACAAAATTTCGATAGTAATGCTCAGGTATTATTGAGAGATAATACAGAAAATAAAGAACAGGAAATTACCAGCGAAACTGCTTATAATTTTAGTTCGGGAGCAACTAGTACAACAAACCGTTTTACGGTTATTTTAAGGACGAAAGGTTCCGCTACAGAATTGAAAAAAACAGAAACTTATCATTTTTCAGTACGTGTAAATGAGAACAAAAAGATTGAAATTACTGGTACAAATGACATCGAAGGATCTGCAACAATTGAAATTTATAATGTGTCAGGACAAAAACTTGCCAATTATATATTAATAAAAGATACAAAAGTGGTATATACTCCTACAATAAATGGTTTATACTTTGTTGTTGTTAATGAGAACGGTAAAAAAATATCAGAAAAGCTATTGATTAATTAGATTAAACTATTTAAAAGAAAAAAAAACATGGAAAAAATAGCATCAAAAATAGAATATCGGATTTATGTGACTCCGAAAATTGAGATGGTTAAACTTGATAACGAAATTTCATTACAACTTGAATCTACTCCCCCAGTTGGGCCAGACGAATTATCGATAAATAATCAAGATCATTTTAGTAACAATCCATTTTGTTGAGAAGCAAAATACTTCAATTATTAGACTTGAATTTATATAAATTTAAAACGAGGAAACTAGTCCCTTTTCTATTTCATGATGAATTATATAAGCAGTAAAATGGATAAAAGTATTTATTCCCGCATAAAAACCAAAATTATCTATAGTATTTATATACTCATTACATTTATTTTGCGGCGAAATTAAAAATGGAGACAATACAATGTTGGTTTGATTTAAAGACCTGTTGTGAAGAACGTTAGTTGCAATAATCCTTCAATTAACAATGCTTCATCCAAAATATATCAATAAAACTGAAGAATAAAAAAACCTTATATGAAAGCATTTAAGTCTAAACTAATTCAATTTGCGTTATCGATATTCTTCTTTTTATGTTCATTTAATTATGGATATAGTCAGTCCGAGCAAATAACTATTGATAAAAGCGATACGGTAATTGATTGTAAAGGTGGCTATTTTAATGACGGAAAATCGACTTATTTGGTTATTAGTTCAATAAACACAACAAATGGATGGATACAAACTAAAAATATTACAATTCAAAATTGCACAATAAAAGGTGGAATCCGTATTTTAGGATTGGGGAAAAATGGACAGGCGGCGGGAGTTAAAGAATCATCGTTTTCTCTTGGTCACACCGAGCGAGCAAAAGCTGCAGCACCTACAAATATAAAATTTTCAAATGTGATTATTGAAGCCACTGATGGTTTGACTCCCATGTATCTTGCACCAGGGACCACATATGTTACCGTTGAAAATTGTACTTTTTCAGGCGTTAATACAGGATCTGGACCTGTTGTTTATTTAGATGCGGAAAGTGGAGACAACACATTTAGAAATAATATTTTCAGAACGACAGTTGGCCGTGAAGTGTTAGCCTGCGATGGATCTGCAAACAATGTAATTGATGGGAATAAATTTGAAACTGCTGCAAAAGGAGGAATATATCTTTATCGTAACTGTGGCGAAGGAGGAACTGTACGACATCAAACGCCTAATCATAATACAATTTCAAATAATACCTTTAATCTGAATGGTTTATCATTAGGAAGTTATGGAATTTGGTTAGGTTCCAGAAATGGAAATAGAAACTATTGCGACGACGATATTGGCTACGCTTTTGGAAGCAGTATCGATAATCATGATTTTGCTGATTATAATATTGTAAATTCAAATATTTTTGAAGGAACTATTTTTGGAATTGGACAAATAAAAAATGATGGTCAAAATAATTTAATAAACGTATCGTCAGATATCAATAATACGAATGCTGATAATGAACTAAAAATAAGCATTTTTAATGGAACTGTAGTACTCAATAATTTGATAGGTGATACTTCAATACGTGTATTTGATTATACAGGACGTGTACTTATAAACAAGGTGTTGACTAACAATATATTGGAATTCCCTTTTGCTTCGAAACAAATTTATTTTATTTATGTGTCAAATGGTGCTAGAACATGGATAAAAAAGGTGATTGTTAAATAGACAGCCTTTCTTCCCCTCTATATTAATAACCCAAACAACTCGTTTCAGCCTTGTCTGGTTATTCTGAAACAAATCAAAAAAAATGACACCAATAAAGCTTAATATCAAATGAATTTATTTTCATCAGATTTAGAATTTTTAAAAAGTAAAGATGATCAACTCATAGTATTGAGCGATGAATCAGAGAATTCTTTAGTAATTGTTTCTTTCAAATATCAGGGAAAAGTATTTACCTCCACTTCCAATGGTCTGAAAGGAAAAAGCTTTGGCTTTGTAAACCATAGTGCTTTTGATATTGAAGATTCGAACAGACATATCAATGTGTATGGTGGTGAAAATCGATTTTGGTTGGGTCCGGAAGGAGGAAAATTTTCATTATTTTTCTCACCTAATGCAGATCAGATATTCGATAATTGGCATACGCCACCAGTCATTGATACTGAAAGCTGGAATTTATTAAGTTTTTCGAAAAATGAAGTAATAATGACAACCAGTACTCAGTTAAAAAACAGCATGGATGTTGAATTTGATATTGAACTAAAAAGAAAAATTGTTTTATCATCAAGAAGTGAAATAACCACTTTACTATCTTTCCCAGTTTCTTCATCGGTTAATGTTGTCGCATACAAAACAGAGAATTCAGTTATAAATAAAAATAATTTTGAATGGAACGAAAAAACAGGAACGGTTTGTATTTGGATGCTTGATATGTTCAATCCTTCATCAAAAGCATTGACCATTATTCCATATGATAATGGAGATGATTTTGATTTCAATAAAATAGCAAAGACAGATTATTTCGGTGACATTCCAAAAGATAGAATTAAATATGGGCAAGGAAATATCTATCTAAAAACAGATGGGAATTATCGAAGTAAACTCGGATTAACAGCTTTAAAAACAAAATCGATAGCTGCAAATTATGACCCTGATTCAGGCAGGCTTACAGTGGTAACCTTTAATACCGACAAAGGAGCAACTTATTTAAATCAGGAATGGGGGATGGGTAAAAACACTTTCAATGGAGATGCCCTGAATGCATTTAATGATGGTCCACTTGATGATGGAAGTATTATGGGTCCTTTTCTTGAACTCGAAAGTTCATCACCTGCTGCATTTCTAAAACCCAATGAGTCTTTGACTCATTATCACAATGTGTATCATTTTGTTGGAGATGAAAACTCATTAAGTAAAATAACAGAGAAATTATTGAATATAACTATTGCCGAATTAAAAACTATTTTTGATTAATTGAATTATGCTAAAAGGAATTTTATTTGATATGGATGGAGTTTTGGTTGACTCCGAAGAATATATTTTTGAAGCAACCAAGTTGATGTTTGCTGAGCATGGAGTTACTGTTAAAAAGGAAAACGCAATGCATTTTGTGGGTATGGGCGAAAATAAATACATCTCTGGAATTGGAGAGCAAAATGGATTCATTGTAGACATTGAAAGAGACAAAGCTCGCACCTATCAAATTTACGAAAAAATAACCAATGGCAAACTTAATGCTTTACCAGGAGTAATCGATTTTATAAATCTATGTAATTCAAAAGGATTATTAATGGCTGTGGCCAGTAGTGCCGATAATGTCAAAGTCAGTATTAATTTAAATGAGATTGGACTCTCGCCTGATTTATTTCAAGCTATTGTCACAGGTGAAGATGTCGAGAATAAAAAACCATTTCCTGATATTTATATCAAAGCAGCAACATTATTGAATTTAAAAACCGAAGAATGTTTGGTGATTGAAGATGCCGTGAGTGGAATAAAAGCTGGTAAGACTGCTGGAGCTAAATGTTTGGCACTTACCACCAGTTTTAATTCCGAACAACTTTTTGAAGCAGATTGGATCTGCGAAAATCTTGCTCATGTACCGAATGAAGCAATGGAATGGTGAGAAAGTTTTTCTAATTTGAATTGTTCTGTAGATTTGAATTTCTTGTAAGTAAAACAAATATGTTATAATATGAACGTAAATTATGTAATTGGTGTTGATTATGGTTCTGATTCTGTCAGAGCACTTTTGGTTGAAGCTGAAACAGGCAATGAAATCGCAGTTTCAGTCTTTGAATATCCACGTTGGAAAAAAGGATTATATTGTAATCCTTCAGTAAATCAGTTTCGCCAACATCCGCTTGATTATATCGAAGGCTTTGAATTTGTAGTTTCTGATATTTTAAAAAGCATCCCGAATAAATTAGACAAGGTTAGAGCAATTTCAATTGACACTACAGGTTCAACACCTGTAGCAGTTAACAAAACAGGAACTCCGCTTGCTTTATTGCCCGAATTTTCTGAAAATCCTAATGCAATGTTCATACTCTGGAAAGATCATACGGCTATAAAAGAAGCTGAGGAAATCAATCAGTTCTGTCGAACATGGGGAGGCGTGGATTACACAAAATATTCAGGAGGAATTTATTCGTCTGAATGGTTTTGGGCAAAAATACTTCATATTGTTCGTGAAGATAAATTGGTTGAACGAGCTGCATACTCATGGGTTGAGCATTGCGATTGGTTGCCTGCACTTCTGACTGCTAACAAAAATCCTAATGGAATAAAACGCAGCCGATGCGCAGCGGGACACAAAGCTTTATGGCACAAAGAGTGGAATGGTTTTCCATCAAGTGTTTTCTTGTCTAAACTTGATGGTCATTTAAAATTAATCAAAAATAGTCTTCCTTTTGAAACTATTACTGCAGACAAACCTGTTGGTAATTTGTCAGAAGAATGGGCAAATCGATTAGGTTTAAGTCAATCGGTTGTAATTGGTAGTGGAGCCTTTGATGCACATATCGGAGCTGTGGGTGGAGAAATAAAACCATATTATTTAAGTAAAGTAATAGGTACTTCTACCTGTGATATGCTGATTGTTCCTATTGAAGATAAACAGAATGTACTGGTTCGTGGTATTTGTGGTCAGGTTGATAGTTCCATTGTTCCAGGAATGGAAGGAATGGAAGCGGGTCAGTCTGCTTTCGGAGATATTTACGCATGGTTCAAAAACTTAATTATGTGGCCGGTGAAAAATATATTGTCTGAATCTGAATTGATTGATACTGAAACAAGAGAAAAACTTATAAATGAAATTTCAACCAAAGTAATTATTAAACTTACCGAAGAGGCTGAAAAAGTTCCCGTTTCCGAAAGCGGAATTGTTGCACTCGACTGGATGAACGGACGAAGAACCCCGGATGCTAATCAATTACTCAAAGGAGCTATCTCAGGCCTAACTTTAGGTTCAGATGCACCACGTCTATTCCGTGCATTAGTTGAAGCTACAGCCTTCGGTTCAAAAGCAATTGTTGATCGGTTTTTATCAGAAGGTATCCGAATAGATGGAGTAATTGCTTTGGGTGGTATCGCTAAAAAATCACCGTTTGTAATGCAAATTTTAGCTGATGTTCTCAATATGCCTATTCAAGTTGTTAAATCTGAACAAACTTGTGCACTTGGAGCGGCCATGTATGCAGCCGTAGTTGCTGGGATTTATTCTAACATAAATGAAGCTCAAGTTAATATGGGACAAGGTTTTGATAGATCATATTATCCTATTCCCGAAAATGTTGAAAAATACAAGTCACTGTATCAACAATATTCAATGTTAGGAAATTTTATAACAAAAAACACACATTAAAGGTGAAAAATAATATTGAAAATCTCAAATATATCACACTCAAAGTTGTTGAATTATCTGTCTCGGTTGCAAGTTATATAAAAAAAGAAAGTCTCAATTTCTTAATTGAGAACATTGAAGCGAAAAGCAGAAACAATTTTGTTACGCACGTTGATAAAGAGGCTGAGAGACTTTTAGTGACTGGGCTCACTGCATTAATAAGTGACGCAGGATTTATAACTGAAGAAGGAACGGCTGAAAACCAAGGTCAAGAATATTGCTGGATAATTGATCCATTGGATGGAACATCAAATTTTATTCATAATTCTACTCCTTATGCAATTAGTATTGCATTGAAGTATAAAAATGAATTATTAGTTGGGGTCATTCATGAAATTACTCGTAATGAATCCTTCTATTCCTGGAAAGGTGGCAAGGCTTATTTAAATGGAAAGACTATTAAAGTGTCAAATACTAAAAACGTTTCAGATGCTTTAATATCAACAGGAAGACCGCACAATTATATGGAACAATATGCATTGTTATTGAACCTAATGGATTATTTTCTTCAAAACACACATGGTATTAGACAGAGTGGTTCTGCCGCTTCCGATTTAGCTTATGTGGCTTGCGGTCGTTACGACGGTCGTTACGAATTTGGCTTGAAACAATGGGATATGGCAGCCGGGATATTAATTATCAAACAAGCTGGTGGTCAAGTATGCGATTTTATGGGAGAAAATAACTACTTTGAAAATGGATCATTAATTGCCTCAAATTCTGAATTATATATAGAATTAAGAGACACTATCAAAAATATATTTCAGGAAAATATGTTTTTGTGAGCCATTTTAGCTAAGGATATAATCAGCCCATGGAAATTATATTCTCAAAAGAATCAATATCATTTAATTACAAATTATTTTTTTCAAGAATTAAAACACTTTTGAATCGGTATATGAAAAAGTCTCTGATAAAGCAAATTTTACTCTATATCGTGTAAACCTTTTTGGTGTAAATATTGATTAAAATGTGGGGCGTTCTGTTATCGTATGTGCTTTGAGCTTCAGAACTTATTTGTACTTCACAAAAATGATAATAATGTAGCTAATTTTTTATCGTTGAATCAACTCGAATCAGTAAATATTATACAACACTTGTTTCAGCAAAAATTGATTAGGTTCAGCTTGTAAGTAGTGGCTTTTTTTTAATGGGAGATTATGATGATGTTTTATATTAAAATTAGTTTTATGGAGAAATTCACAAACCTATATCTTGAAGAAATAGAAAAACAAATAAAAAAAATTGAACAAGATGAAAAAACTGAAATAGCAAAATCAGTTCATATCTTAACGTTTCTTGATCCTAAACTGGAGGAATTAAAAGAATTCATCGTAAAATATGATTTCAAAACAGAGGAGGAAGAAATCCTGTTTTTTAAAGAAATGAAGCCGAAGATATTCAGTAAACTGATTTATTACAAGTCGGTTTATAAGATTGAATTGAATCGTCCTAAAGGTAGTTGTTTAACTATAGAAACATACCTGTTAACCGAATTGGACTGTTTGAAACATTACTTTGACCGCAATATTGAGTTGTATCATTATTATCGTACAGACTGCACTCATTTTGATACAGTTTACTTTTTGAGAAACAGAGATTCTAATATACCTATGAATATCGCTTGTTTTTATTTCGAGCGAGATGTCAGGTTCTCTACAGGATATGATTATAAAATAGCCAAAATCATTGCAAATGATTTATTAGAGTTGTATATTAAATTGCAGCTTGCCAAATTGAAAGAAGATGCAAAAACTGAACTCGAAGTGCATACAACGCTTAAAACACGTGAGACTTGGACAGCAAGTAAAACGGATTTGGCTGAATTGATTTATGCATTGGATACTGCAAAGTGCATAAACCACGGCAATATAAAGTTGAAAGATCTTGCTTCTTATATGGAGGACATTTTTAATATATGCGTTGGAGATATTTACCGTATTTATTTGGAAATCAGAGATCGCAAGGGAAGTCGCACGAAGTTTCTGGATCGCTTAAGAGATGAAATGACAGAACGAATGGACGAGGCTGATGGAGGTACTAATAACTAAAAGAAATCATTACTCAGCCCCCTAACCCTGCCCCCTAACCCCCTGAAGGGGGAATTCTAAGAGGGAATATTAAGAGGAATTCAGGAGCGATAATCAAATTTAATTCGCAAACATATTGTCTTTTTTTTGACCTTTTTCACAAATTTCACTCTTATGTTTATATATAAACCCTGTTCAAAACAATTGGAGAGTTGCTGAGTAATCACTAAAATAAATAGTTTATTAAAAAAATAAATAGAAAAAATATTGATATAAAATTTAGATTTCAACATAACGTTCGCTGAACGTCTCTCACGAAAATCGGCAATTTTCAAAAACAGACGAGACTAATAGAAGAATGTTCATGCATGCTTAAAGTATGCGTGGACTTGTTCTGTTTCGTCTGTGGGTATGCCGATGCCTCGTGAAAAACAGTTATGAGTCCACGTTTTTTTGTATTAAATTAATTAACTTTACAAGCATGAGAGAACTAATATTGTACACGACCGTTTCGTTGGACGGCTATTTGACTCCTATTTATGGAGGATTTGATATACTGACTACAATTTCTAATCCGGAACGGGATGATTACGGAAAGAATGTATTTTTTGATTCAATTGACACAGTCATTATGGGCGGAAATACCTATTATGAATTATCATGCATAGATGTCGAAATGCCATTCAAGGGTAAAAAGATTTATGTTGTATCTCAAAAATCATTGGAACTTCACAAAGAAGTACACTTTATAAAAGAAAATGCTATAAACGAAATTAAAAAGCTCAAAGAACTTGACGGCAAAAATATGTGGTTACTGGGTGGGGGCATTTTAACTTCTTCGCTTTTAGAAAAGAAACTGGTTGATAAACTGGTCATAAATTATCTGCCTTACATGCTTGGCAACGGAATTCCCTTGTTTCCCAAGTTTAAGGGAGAATCCCAATGGAAATTACTCAACAGTCAATCTTTCAAAAACAGTATATTACAGGCTGAATATCAGCTTGTTTAATAAAACATTTCACTTTTAAATTCTTTCAATAATTCCCAAGCTTTTCCCAAGTTGGGAATTTCTTTTTATCTGTATATTTCTTGTTTTCGAATTGATTCAACCTCATTTATTAACGGTTTAATCATGGTTTTCTCTTTCTAAAGTCTACTTTAGTGAATTAGGAGTAATATTGGGCATATTTCCCAAGTTTACTTCCAATGTCATATAAAATTTCACTCCAAAAATCCCATTCAGAATGCATTCACAAGCACAATTGAAAAAAAACTTCTCCCAACTTGTGCTTTTATATTTTCAATTCTTCCCATTTTTGCAGCAAACAAAATCTTGATTCTTGGCGCTTGATTCTAAAATCTTGTCCCAAGTATCTTCATTCTAAAAATCTAACAAAATGGCAGAATTCAACATTGCATTTCAAAAAATGCTAGTACATGAAGGGGATTACGTAAACGATCCAGATGATTCAGGAGGCGAAACTTACAAAGGCATTTCGCGCAACTCTCACAAATTATGGTCAGGTTGGACTTTAATTGACAAGTATAAAAATAAGTCAGGTTTTCCAAGCATTCTCAACAAAAATCTAGGATTGCAAAAAGCGATAGAACTGTTCTACCGAACTAATTTTTGGGCATCTCTTAATGCCGATCAGATATCAAATCAAACTATTGCAAATTCCCTTTTTGACTTCAGTGTAAATGCCGGAATTACAACAAGCGTCAGGTTGATACAATCTATAATTGGTACTAAAGCTGATGGAATAATTGGAGAACAGACAGTCAAAAGACTCAACTCAATTGATTTTAGTTATGTTCAGACAGCCTTTACCGTTGCAAAAATGGAGTATTACATACACATTATCAAACAACGACCAACTAATAAAAAATATTTGTACGGTTGGATAGTAAGGGCTTTGGAATATAACGAATAAAGAGGCCCCTAACCCCTGAAGGGGAACAAGAGACCTCACCCGTCCTTCGGCCACTCTCTCCCAAAGGAGAGGGATAAGCGAAAAATAAGTTTGTCCGCCTCACTCTATTTTTCGGTTCACTGGACAAAGTCGATCGCTTAAGAGCGTTGTGAAAATTAATAAGGTATCAAACTAATCAAATAAAAAAACATGCCAGCACAAATCATAACTACCGATGACCTTCGGGAATTTAAAATCGAACTTCTGGAGGAGATACGAACAATTATTACAGAACAAAAAACTGCTACAGCTAAGAAATGGCTAAAATCAGTTGAAGTACGTCGGCTTCTCAATATTTCGTCCGGCACACTTCAGACTTTACGTATTAACAGCACATTACCCTATACTAAGATTGGGGGAACAAACTATTACAATGCTTCCGATATAGATATGTTGTTGTCCCAAAATCTCAAAAAGAAAACACGATGAATTACATTCTTCAGCTAAGTGGATTTTTTCAACGTGTTGCGGTCGATAATCGGCTCAATCCAACTCATATTAGTCTCTACATGGCTATCTTTCAGTTTTGGAATGCCGAACGTTTTCAAAATCCAGTATCCATATCACGGCAGGAACTTATGCGTATCAGCAAAATATCCGCTAAAGCCACTTATCATAAATGTATTAAAGACTTACATAATTTTGGTTATATCCAGTACTTGCCTTCGTTTAATCCGTTTAAAGGAAGCTTGGTGTACCTGTTCGATATGCAGTCAAGTGCTAAACTAGTTACTACCCATGACCGTACTAATATCGAAACAAGCATTGAACAAGCATTAGTCCCTTATATAAACAAAGAAAACATCTTAAACTTAAATATTGAGAAAGAGGACACCCAACCAAAAAATGATATAGTTTTGAAAGTTTCAAAAAAAAGGGTGAAAGTAGTTGAGTTTAATGGACAAAAGGTAGAACCAGAAAACAAAGCTTCCAAAAGTAAATTAGAGGCGATTTTTGCGCCTCCTGATATTGTTGCGGTACGCAACTACTTTGTTGAACAAAAAAGCGTGGAAATCGAAGCAGAGAAATTTTACAACTATTTCCAAAGCAATGGCTGGAAAGTCGGCGGCAAAGCGCCCATGAAAGATTGGCAAGCGGCTGCCAGCAATTGGATACTAAATATTCCACAGTTTTCACATCAACCCAAATTCTCTGTGCAAAATCAGCCCATTCCGGGAAATCTAAATGTTACGACAGGCAAGAATTATTCTGAACCGCTTTAAAATATGAACAACAACCTGTCTATATTACAGACGAGAGGAAAGGAAGTTTGCGGAGAACACTTTTGTATTTGTCCTGAAGATCATGAATTAGTTCAAAAATTATTGACATGGTTTTTGCAGGATGAACAACTGGCTAACCATTACAATATCAATCTTCACAAGGGAATTTTATTGACTGGTCCGATTGGTTGCGGTAAAACCAGCCTTATGTCGCTTATGCGTCAACTCGTACCGCAACCGCAACGCTTTGGAATCAAATCCTGTCGCGAAATAACGTTCGATTTTATCAAAGATGGTTATGAGGTTATTCAGCGCTACGGAAGCCATGCATATACCAATTCTACAGTTCCCCCTCGACCTCAGACACACTGTTTTGATGACCTCGGAGCAGAGAGTACTTTTAAATATTACGGCAATCAGTGTAATGTAATGGGCGAAATTCTGCTTTCCCGGTATGACCATTTTATCAGCAACCATATGCTCACCCATGCCACAACTAATCTTTCAGCTTCAGAACTGGAAGAATATTATGGCAACCGTGTTCGTTCACGAATGCGGGAAATGTTTAATTTGATTGCATTTGATGGGGGTGCGAAGGATAAGAGGAGGTGATGGAGTAGTTGAAATATTCCAATCATAATATATTAATAGTATACGAAATAAATTCAAATTCAACTAAATTCGAATTTTAAAGAAGATAAATTCAATGATAATTTGTTGAAATAGAAAATAAAATATATTTTTGTAGTTGAATTTAAAGGCTCAATATATATTATGAATATAGATAAAGGGAATAAATTGAACCAATTATTACAATATTGGCAACCTGGAGGACTGCTTTTTTCTTCCTGGTTGAATGAAAATGGATATTCTGCTCAGTTAATACAACAATATAGAAGATCAGGATGGTTTTCTATGCTAAGAAGAGGAGTTATGTATAGGAACGGTGATAAACTTTCTTCATTTGCTGTAATATCGAGTTACAATACCCAATTAAATAAGAAGTTTTATGTGGGAGCTCATTCTGCATTGGAGCTGTCTGGATTTAATCACTTTGTTCCAATGGGAAAACCTGTTTTGATGATAGGATATCCAGTACAGGAAAGTATACCAAATTGGTTGATAGATATCGATTTTGAATACGAACTAAAGTTCTTTTCTACAAAGGTTGTCCAGAATCCACAATTGACATTCGTCAATAATGGGAGTTACAAAATACTTGTTTCAGTTCCGGAGCAAGCTTTTCTTGAATGCTTGTTGCTCGCCCCAAACCAATATGACTACATGGACTTATTTTACATAATGGAACAATTAACTACGTTAAGAAGTGAAGTTGTACAGCAACTACTTGAAAATACCAACAATATAAAGGTAAAGCGCCTATTTCTATATATGGCTCAAAAAGCCGGTCACGATTGGTTTAGCAAATTAGATGTTGATAAAATAAACTTAGGATCAGGCAAACAAAAATTGGTAGAAGATGGTGTATATCTCCCTGAATACATGATAACCATACCAAAAGAATTGTACGAATATGAATGAAACATATAAAAAACAGGTGGCACTTTTAATCCGCATTATGCCATTGGTTTATAAAATTCCTGATTTTGCAGTTCACGGTGGTACAGCTATCAATTTATTTGTAAAAAATATGCCTCACTACTCTGTTGACGTTGATATAACTTACCTTCCGATCAAGAACAGAGAGGAGAGCTTGCAAGAAATCAATAATCATTTGAATACTTTAAAACATCTGATTGAAAAAGCAATACCTGGAATTCGAGTAGTTCCGAAACCTGCTGTGTTGAAATTGCAGTGTAGTTATAATGGAGCAACCGTAAAAATAGAAGTGAATGGTATCAAAAGGGGAATCATTGGTGAGGTTGAAGAAATGGAACTTTGCGAGAAAGCTCAAAAGGAATTTAAGATGAGTTGTGTCGCAAGAATAGTCCCTTTCTCTTTGTTGTATGGTGGTAAAATTGCTGCGGCATTAGGTCGTCAACATCCACGCGATTTGTTTGATTATAAGTACATGGAAATTGAATCATTTGACGATGTAAAAAACGGTTTGATATTCTATTTGTTGGGAAGCGATAAGCCACTTATTGAATATTTGCAACCGAATCCTGTGAATCAGGAAAAAGCCCTTGAAAATCAATTTAAAGGAATGTCTGATGTGCCATTCGATTATTCAGATTTCGAAACAACAAGGAATAATTTAATAGAAAATATCAATAAAAACCTCACATATATTGATAGAGAATTTTTGCTCTCTTTTGAAAGTGGAAGCCCAGATTGGGATAAATGTTGTGCAGGTGATTTGAGTAGTTTTCCGGCAATACAATGGAAATTAAAAAACATTCTAACATTGAAGAAAAAAAATCCTTCTAAATTTAATGAGGGGATTGAAAAATTGAGAAGATTTTTATTTGAAGATTAAAAAAAAGAAAAAGCCAGACAATTGATTGTAAATCATTGTCCGGCTTTAAAATTATCCAATTGACTTTCTCAACATCATTTGATTTCCATCTCCAAACTTTTCTTTTAAAGCTTTCATATCATTACTGACCTTCAAATCAAGGATTTTGGCGTAATGTTGTGTAGTATGCAGATTTTTATGTCCAAGCATTTTGGAAACACTTTCTATCGGAACACCGTTTGAGAGCGTCACCGTGGTGGCGAAGGTATGCCGGGCAATGTGGAAAGTCAATTCTTTGTTGATTCCACATACGTCTGCAATTTCTTTCAAATAGGAGTTCATTTTCTGATTGCTCAAGATTGGCAATAAACGATCTTGGTTGTTTACTTGAGGGTGGTTACTGTATTTCTCAAGAATGGCAGAGGAAATGGGTAACAACGGAATGTTAGAACGTGTGTCTGTTTTAGTTCTGTTGATGAAAATCCAACGATCACCATCCACACCGATTCCGATATTTTTACGGGATAGTTTCTTGACATCGGAGTAAGCTAAACCGGTAAAGCAACTGAACAGGAATATATCTTTGACCAGATTCAATCGATCAGTAGAGAAAGTTTTGTGGAACATAGTATCAATTTCATCCTCAGATAAGAATGGACGTTCAACCTCCACCATCTTACTCTTGTAATTGATAAAAGGATTTTTCTGAATCCAGCCATTGGCCAAACAAATACGGATGATTTTCCCAAAGTTCTTGATATATTTGGAAGTCGTGTTCTGACAGCAATTACAAACACTTTTCAAATAGAACTCGTAACTGGTTATGAACTCATGATTAATCTTTCTGATATCGATATCGGAAACTTTGTATTTCCATTTCATGAAATCAACAGTATGTTTGAGAGAGGTTTCATAGCGTGTAAGTGTGCCTAATGCATACTCTTTACCAATAAGGGCTTTTATCTCATCATTGTGCTGCTGGAAAATGCCAATTAACAAATGACTGCGTTTCTCGATGCCAAGAATTTTATTTCGCATATTTTCAACATTGACTAATTCATCTTCCCGAATTAATTGTTGTTGATAATCATAAACTTTGGCTTTAACCCATCTTGCAGCTTTACCCCTTATAAGTTAAATGTTTTATTAAATATGAGTATTAAATGACTTATATTTCACTCTTTATAGTGCTT
>JAAFGX010000114.1 GCA_010365115.1 Paludibacter sp. | reverse complement strand
TTGCTAATTTCAAATATTATTAATATAATTGAATTTGATTATTCTAAAACTAATTATTTTGTAAATGTAAAATCTTACAAAATTCTTAAAAAAATAAGTGAAAAGAATAGATTCATCAAGTGTTTTTTAATATACTAACTGTAGAGTTGAATTTATTTCAATTCATTGGGTGCAAAAACGGATAGTCATTAAACACTTTGAATATGTGGATACTTTTGAAACTGACATTGTGGGGATGGGCAAATCCTATTATATTGGAAAATTTAAAAATGACTGCATTAAGTTAGATTTATTTTATACAGATACGTTTATTCGACCGTATTTACTAGTAGATGGATTGCGATTGGCTACGCTAGAAGAAATTGTAGCTATGAAAATAGATGTAGTACGGAGAAATGGAAGAAAGAAAGATTTTTGGGATATTCATGAATTGATGGAGCTATTTTCAATTGAAGAGATGCTTCATTTACACCAAGAACGTTATCCATATTCACATGACAAACCAGAAATTATCACCAATTTCAGTAGTTTTGAAAATGCTGATAATGATTTTAATCCAACCTGTCTGCGTAAAAAATACAGGGAAATTGTTAAATTGGATTTGATTGAAGCAGTTCAACAAGTGCCATAATTCAATAGGATTGGATGCAATTTATCCCGCAAGAGGGGGGAACACATACTTCAAATTTTAGGAGTTGTTTTTAATTGCTAAAATAATCACTCGCTTTTGAACATAAATATATAAATTTATGTTGTTAAAGTAATGTAAGTTACAAGTAAACATTACAGATAATTTTTTAAATATAGATTTTTGACAAAATAAAACTGGTTTGAATATAAATCTATATATATTTATGTTATTAAAGTGATGTAAGTCACAAGTAAACATTTCTGATAATTTTTAAAATATGGATTTTGACAAAATAAAACTGGTAATTTGGGATTTAGATAATACTTTTTGGTCAGGAATAATCAGCGAAGCTGAGATTCAACCAATTACAAAAAATATGGAAATGGTTGTTTCCTTAACCGATTGTGGCATCATTAATTCAATATGTTCCAAAAATACCTATGAGGTAGCAGCTGATAAGCTCAAAGAATTAGAGGTTTTCGATTTTTTCGTATTCCCATCCATCGATTGGTCACCCAAAGGGCAGCGCATTCGCAATTTGATAAAAACCATGTCGTTGCGTGCCGAGAATGTACTTTTTCTCGACGATGACATCACCAATTTGGAAGAAGCAAAGCATTATTCACCTGAAATTATGGTGGGAGGCCCGGAGGTGTTTTCCGATTTGTATAAATTTGTGGCTGCTTCTGAAAAGAAGGACCTGGAGCATACCCGTTTGGATAATTATAAATTGCTCGAAAAAAAGGAGATTGAACAAAAGAAGTACGATTCGAATGAAGACTTTTTGTATGCCAGTAATATCAAAGTAGGTATAATTGAAGACTGCATTCCCGAAATGGAACGAATACATGATTTGTTGATGCGTTCCAATCAATTGAATTACACCAAGAAAAGAATTCCAAAAGAAGAGTTGAAAGCATTGTTAGAAAACAAAAATGCTACATGTGCGTATATAGTGGTGAATGATAAGTTTGGCAATTATGGAATCATAGGATTTTATGCTGTACTGAATGCTCGTCTGGAACATTTTCTGTTTTCGTGTCGCACCATAGGGCTGGGCATTGAACAATATGTATATTCAAAACTGAATTATCCCAAATTGGAAGTGGTTGGAGATGTGGTCTCCAATGTAAATGAAACAAAAGCTCCTTTGTGGATTAATAAAAAAAATACAGCAGGGAATATAAATGTCAATACGGCAACTGAAAATACTATTTCGGGGAATGCTAAGTTTTTGTTCAAAAGTGCCTGCGATTTCTCTCAGGTGATAGGTTACATTAAAAACAACGATTTGTTTCGATGTGAGTTTAACTATGTTAGCACTGCCAGGGGAAATGTGATAGAAGGACATAACCACTCCGTACATATATCCCGGTTGAAAGACATTACAGCCTCCCAAAAACAAGAAATTCTGAATGACTGTGTGTTTGTTGACGAAGAAATGTTTAAAGGAAGCATTTATAATAATAAATATGATATGGTATTTTTAAGTTCGTTTTCAGAATCGTATGCGGGCATTTACAGAAAGAAAAATTCTGATATCGAGGTGACTGTGGGTTCGCATTTGTATCCATTAACCGATAAAACCTATTGGGAAGGTCTTATAAATGGCACACTTTACAGTGGAAAAAACGAATTTACCGAAGAGTATTTAACTGAGTTTTCCAACAAGTACGAGTTTGTTGGGTTTACCACACCCGATGATTACCGTAAACGCATCGACAAGATAGTTGAAAATCTGGATTTTAAAACAAAATTGTGTCTGATTTTAGGAGTGGAGTTTCCGTGTGAAAAAAATACAGAGCCTTTTTATAAAGACAGGCATCTGATGCATGCCCGATTAAACAAAAAGATCAGGGAAATGGCTCGCGAAAATCCCCGATTGATTGTATTTGATTTGAATAAAATTGTGAAAAATCAAAACGATTTTACCGATAATCTCAATCAGTTTACTCCACAGGTGAATTTTGAAATTTCGCAACGAATGATTTCGATTATCAATGCCTCGGTATCCACAAAAATTGAGCATTACCATACACTTTTTATCTATTTTGATATTTTGCTTAAATACACAAAGGAGTTTGCTAAACAGATCATCCCCAGAGAAAATGGTGTGTATAGCAATCTGCAAAGCTTTTATTATAGATTAAGCAGAAAAAGAAGATAAGTAATCAATAATGAAAGGGGTTTTAGAGTGCGCTCTAAACGCCTATACCAAATTTCTTATTTCTACTTTAGCAATTTGAAATTTAAACTGCTTATCTGCTTAGAATAAGTGTTATACCAAATGAATTATTATCTCAGTCCAAAATTGGCTTTAGTATAATGCCGATCGAGTATTTCGAGATTCCCCCTTGCGGAAGGCATATCGTAGCATAGCGGAGATCCCGTCACACGGGAGAAATAAACAGTACAATCCCGTTACACGGGATGTTCCATTCGTCGAACTTGCCTGCGGCAGGCAGGGTCGACATTGGAATGAATTATTTCTGCAATCGGTATAAGTCGCTTGTCCCCCTTAAAAACGACATCAATAAAACGACATCAATAAAACAGTTCAATAATTATTGTTGATTACTTAACAGTCTGATTTTTAAATTTATTTTGTTGGATATGTAAGGATAAACTTAAAATAATCCAAAAAAACGTGGAATTGCAATGGATTGTTGTTAAATATATATTTTTTATTACAGACTTTTGTAATAATAATTCATAATATATTACTATTTTTGCAATAAGTAAATGTTGTTGCGACTCATTTATTGCTAAACGTTTATCACTCATCAATAAATGACAATACATAACAACATTTCGGAAATTAACGAAAATCAATGGCGAAGACTTATTATTAGGTCTCAAACTGCCAGCTATTTTCAAACGCAGGAATGTTACGAATTTTACGATTCGCTGTCGTTTATGGAACCATTTATTTATGGGGTTTCGGAAAATGATAAGTTGATGGGAGTAATGTGCGGATATATAATTTCGGCAGGTAGTAGCTTGCAACGTTTTTTCAGCAGAAGGGCTATAGTCCCCGGTGGATTATTGCTCGATCCGAATATAACCACCGAAGGGTTAAAGTCATTATTGGAGAAAGTAAAATCAGATCTTTCTCAAAAAGTGATATTTATAGAAATTCAGAATTATAAGGACTATAACGAATACCGGTTGATTTTTGAATCGGAAAAATTCAATTATGAACCATTCCTGAACTTTTATGTGCCTTCCTATGATGTTCCAACCGCATTGGGAAGATTGAGCGATGCCTTGCAAAAACAATTGAAATTTGCACAAAATGCAGGCGTAGAATGGCAAGAGACCAATCAAAAGGATGATATTAAGGCATTTTACTCAAAGCTGAAACAACAACACAAAAAAAGTCCGAAAACCACTTTATTCCCAATCGAATTTTTTGAAAAGCTGGTTGACACCCCAAATGGAAAACTCTTTGTAGCAAAGTATAAACGCAAAGTGGCAGGAGGAATGGCTTGTGTTATTTTGCAGGGAAGCACGATGTACGAATGGTTTATTTGCGACGAAATAGATGTTGCTCAGCGAAGGGAAGTGCATATTGGAACCACTGTTAACTGGTCGGGTATTGAATATGCCGCAAAAAATAATATTTTCAGATTGGAATTTATGAATGTTGGCAAACCTACCACCGACTTTAGAGCACATGAATTCAAACGGAAATACGGTGGGCAATCGGTAGAGCTAGGTCGCTTTTTGTTCATTAACAAACCGCTTTTGTATTTTATTGGGAGGTTTGTTATGGAAAAAATTATTAGGAGATAGTTGATAGTTTGTAGTCCCGACAAATCGGGATGTCGCAAGCTCCATTAGTAGTTGGTAGTATACTGTTGATTCAATAGGATTGCGCTTTAGCTCATTGGATTAGTGATAAATGATTAACAATGAATAAACACAGAATATAGAGCCAAGAACCAAGATTCAAAATCGTAAAAACACAAAACACAAAACACAAAACACAAAACACAAAACACGAAACACAAAACACAAAACACGTAACGCAGAACATGAACATGCTTTTTCATTTCAACAGAACCCAGATAGACGAAACGCAATGGCATGAATTGCTTGATAATTCATCTGTTGCAAGTTACTTTCAAACCCTTGAGTGTTATAATTTTTATACGTCCTTATCGTTTATGACGCCCTTCGTTTTTGGAGTGTCGGAAAATAATAAGCTGGTGGGTTTGCTATGTGGTTATTTAATAGCTGATGGAAACAACGTTAAACGTTTTTTTAGTCGACGGGCAATTGTTCCGGGAGGATTGCTTTTACACAAAGATATTTCACAGGATGCGTTGAAAATGTTGTTGACAGAAGCCGTCAGTCATCTGAGAAAAAAGACAATATACATTGAAATTAGGAATTATAACGATTATTCATCTTTCGTTCCAACGTTGGATGCAGTGAATTTCAACTATAAGCCCCATTTTAATTTTCATGTGGCTACTCCTAATGTTGAAAGTACATTCAGTGCATTAAGCGACAGTAAAAAGCGTCAGATAAAAACAGCACAAAAGACGGGTGTGGAATGGTCGGAAACAACGAATAAGCAAGAAATCGGTGCTTTTTACATCTTGCTAAAACAGTTGTACGCCACTAAAATTAAATTGCCTTTGTTTCCGTTGGAGTTTTTCGAAAAACTGGTGGAACTGCCCAATGGAAAATTGTTGGTAGTGAAGCATGAAGGAGAGTTGATAGGGGGCATGGCGTGTGTTTCATACTCAGGGAAAGTAGTGTACGAATGGTTTGTATGTGGAGATGAAAGTAAAAGAGATGTTTATGCTTCGGTGGTGGCTACATGGGCAGGTTTGGAATATGCAGCTGTAAATAACTACGAACGATTCGATTTTATGGGCGCAGGTAAACCTCAAAAGTCCTATGGAGTAAGGAAATTTAAAAGTAAATTTGGAGGAGAAAGAATAGAAAATGGACGTTTTTTGTATCTTTGTAAACCATTGCTTTATACATTAGGTAAAACGATATTAACGATTAAGAAAATCTCCTAAATTATATTTTTTGAAATGAAAATACTTATTTATCTAGGTCATCCCGCCCAATTTCATTTTAGCAAAAATATTATTCACCAACTTCAAGAGGATGGACATCAAGTAAAGATTTTGCTTAAAACGAAAGATATACTTGAAAAATTAGTTAAGCTAAATAAATTCGAATATGAAAATATTCAATTACAAAATCGAAGAAACAATCAGTTTTCTATTTTGTTAGCATCTTTTAAACGAACTTTACATGTTTGGAATATCGCTAGAAAATTTAAAGCTGACATTATTATGGGCTCAGATGCCTCAGTTGCACAGGCAGCTTATTTGCTACATATTCCTGCCCTGACAACGCTCGAGGATGACTATGAAATAATTAAAAAACTGGCAAAACTAACTTTTCCTTTTACAACAAGTATTGTAGTGCCAGATGTTTGTGGAGTAGGTCCTTGGGAAGCAAAAAAAACGCCATATAAGGGATATATGAAATTAGGTTACTTGCATCCTAATCGTTTTACGCCTGACAAAAGTATTGTAAACAAATATATTCAATCAGAAAAATACTGCATAATTAGGTTGGCTCAGTTAACGGCTCACCACGATACAAGAATAAATGGGCTGAACGTTGAATTGGTGAAAAAAGTAATAACAATTGCTGAACAAAAAGGATATAGAGTTTATATTAGTTCGGAGGCAGCAATAGATAAAACGCTAATAAAATATCAATTGAAAATAAATCAAGATGATATTCATCATCTCATGTCATTTTCTTCATTGCTTATTTCCGATAGTCAAAGTATGTCTGTTGAGGCTGCTATGCTAGGTGTGCCATCTATTCGATTTAGTGATTTTGCAGGGCGTATAAGTGTATTGGAAGAATTAGAGCATTCCTATCAACTTAGCTTTGGAATACCTACCACAAAATCTGAAAAACTTGTAACGATGGTAACTGAGTTACTTTCAAATCCTACAGTTGGAGATCTTTTCCAACAACGTCGTCAAAAAATGCTTTCAGATAAAATTGACGTCACCGCCTTTATGGTTTGGTTTATCGAAAATTATCCTGAAAGTGCCAAAATTATGAGAGAAAGCCCTGAATATCAATACAATTTCAGATAATTAATCTGAATTGTAATAGCCGTTACAGTAACCGCTATTACAATTCGAATAAATAATATATCTTTGCACTTAGTAGTTTCGGTATACTCGCTAATGAAACAGATATTCGAAAATGCCAAAGAACCCCTTTTTGGTAGAGCCACAGCCCGCATACATTTGAAAGCCCTCGACTTAGCGACACTTAAAACAATTATGGACGATTATAAGCCTGATTTTACAAACGAAGATCTATTAGCTTTTTATCTGATAACGGGAGGTGTTGCCAAATATGTGGAAATTTTGGCAAACGTTAATGCTTTTACTGTGGAGCAAATTGTAAATGAAGTATTTTCAGAAAATTCCTTATTTTTAGTTGAGGGCAAAAACGTTTTGATTGATGAATTTGGAAAAGATTATGGCAATTATTTCTCAATTCTCTCATTAATTGCGAACTCAAAAACCTCACGGTCCGAAGTTGAATCAATATTGAACATGAATATTGGTGGTTATCTTGAAAAGCTAGAAAATGATTATGGATTAATTACAAAAAGTCGTCCAATATTTTCGAAGCCAGCCAGTAAAAATGTAAAATATAAACTAAACGATAATTTCCTAAACTTCTGTTTTCAAGTTATTTATAAATACCGAGGTGCGGTTGAAACTGAAAGTTTTGATTTTTTTAAAGAAATATTTAATTGCGATTATAAAGTCTTTAGTGGCTTGGTGTTGGAACGATATTTTAAAGAAAAAATTTCGAAAGAAATGATACTTTCTCAAATTGGTTCGTACTGGAAAACTGGTAATAGTAACGAAATTGATATTGTAGCCATAAATGATTTCGAAAAATCGGCACTTATCGCTGAAATTAAACGTAATAAAGAAAAAATAGACCTGAATATTTTAAAAGAAAAATCAAAAAACCTGATTAAAAATCTGAATGGATTTGACATTACTTACAAAGGTTTTTCGTTGGAAAACATGTAATCACTAATGGAACTTACGACATTTCGGTTTAGTCCACTACTAACTACTAACTACCCGCTAATGAAAGACTTTACTCTACATACTTACTCGAAACTTTTGCAGGCTCTGAAAGTTGCCGGCTACAATTTTTGTACTTTCGAAGATTGGTGTGAAGGAAAAGCAATAAATGGGTATGTCATTTTACGACATGATATTGATAATAAACCACAACATGCACTGAGGTTCGCAAAAGTAGAAGCTGAGCTGAGGATTAGGGCAACTTATTATTTTCGAACTTCCAAAAATATTTTGTGTCCTACTGTAATAAATGAAATAGCTGCTTTGGGTCATGAAATTGGATATCATTATCGTGACTTGGTTGATAATAACGGAAATGTTGAAAATGCTATTTATTCATTTCAGAAAAACCTTTCTGCGTTACGCTCGATGGTTTCTGTCAGAACCATTTCTATGGATGGCTGTCCTTGGAGTAAATACGATAACCGTGATCTTTGGAAAACCTACGATTACCGCGATTTTGGCATCATAGGTGAACCGTATTTCGATATTTTAGATTCAAAACTTAATGGTAACAATAAAATACAATATTTTACCGATACCGCCCGTATGTGGAATGGCGACAGGTATAATGTCCGTGATAAGTCAATAATCAATGAATCACTTCCGCACTCAACTGTTCTCCCTACTTCAAGTAAACGGGTTGATGATGAGGTCATTCACTCTACTTTCGATTTTATAAACCACATAAAAACGAATCCGACAAAAGAGAACATGATGATTACTACACATCCTCAACGATGGACTGATAATACAATGGAATGGATGATTGAATTAGTGACACAGGGCTTGAAAAATAAAGTTAAACAACTGTTGATTCGTTTTAGATAAAACCCACTTATAAACTGATATCCCCCCGAATTACATTAAATAGCTTATATCATACCTTCGAATGGTATTAATAGCACGTTTTTTTATAACTTAATATTTTATTTTTATTCATTTCTATTCGTGTAAATTGTATTTTTTCGTATTATATTTGCACAAATAAATATATGGAATGAAAATTTTTTACCGACCGGCTAAGATATATCTTGTTATTGACATTTTAATTTTACTACTTAGCTTTTATGTGGTATTAGACTGGTTTCCGCTTACTACAGATTCCCCTTTCGAAAAGTATTCCATTGCATCACTTTGTTACACAATCTCCTGGATTGTTTTTTCTTATTTGTTAAGTAGGTACAAACCCCTCAAAAAACAAAAGTATTTTAAAAGTATTTTGCGATTATTTTATACCTGCCTTATTTTGTTTATTCTTTACTGGGTTATTCTTCATAATTTTTTCAAAGCCTATTCAGGATTTGTACTTTTGACCATTACTTTAGGAGTATTTTTTGTCAATTATATTTTTCAGTCCCTTTATTTTGCTTATCGTTATGCAATTGAGTATAATGAGGTGTCATTTTTAACGGTTAAAAAACGTGTGAATGCTACAGTAAAAAAAGCAGAACCATTGGATGAAAGAAGTTATGAGCAGCTTTGTTCCACAATAAGTTCGCATTCCGCAAATTGTGTGTTGAATTTTTTCAAAAAACATATTGATTTACAAAGCGGCAACACAAAAGTGTATGTGGAGACCACACCCGAAAATTTAAAAATGTATCCTAATTATCAATTTTCTACCATTGTACAGCTTGAAAGGTTAAACAATATGCAGAGAATAAATAAAAGTCTTAGCATTATAAATGAGAAATTAGCTGATGATGGTGTTTTTATATGTTGTTTTGAATCGAAAAGCACACGTAAAAAACGCATCATAAAAGCGTACCCGTTAGGAATAAATTATCTATTTTATATTTTCGACTTTTTGTTTAAAAGGGTAATGCCCAAGATCTTTCTGACCAGTAAATTCTACTATTTTATCACGCAGGGTAAAAATAGAATTTTTTCTAAAACAGAAGTATTAGGGCGTTTGTATTGTTTTGGTTTTAATGTGATATTGGAGAAAAAAATTGGTCAGTTAACCTATGTTATTTCCAAACGTGTAAAGCAACCCGAATCGGCACAAAAGCGCATTTATGGGCCTTTAATACGTTTGCGGCGTTTTGGAAGAAACGGGAAATCCTTTGAAGTATATAAAATGCGAACAATGCATCCTTATTCTGAATATTTACAATCGTATATTTATACAAAAAACAGTTTGAAAGAGGGAGGGAAATTCAATAAAGATATTCGTGTTACCAATATCGGTAGTTTTATGCGCAAGTATTGGCTTGATGAATTACCAATGATTCTCAACCTTTTGAAAGGTGAGATGAAACTGGTGGGTGTACGTCCGTTAAGTGCACACTACTTAAGTCTGTACAGCATGGAATTGCAAGACAGAAGAAAAAAATACAAACCCGGATTATTGCCCCCTTTTTATGCAGATATGCCCAAAACAATAGAAGAAATTCAAGCATCAGAAATGAAATATCTGATAGCTTGTGAAATTAACGGTGTATTCATAACTGATTTAAAATACATCTATTTAATTTTAAAAAACATACTAATTAAAAAAGCGAGAAGCAGTTAATAATTAATAAAATGATTGTCCGCAAAGTGTCCTAAAACTATGAATAATTTGTTTCGGTGCGCTGCACCTTTGAATTTATCATTTGTAGTTAGTGCCTAAATCAGATAAAGAAGGTGCAGATGGAACATTCCGATTTGACGGAAGCACCGAAATATATTAATTTGGACCCTTTGCGGATAATCATTGTTAATAATATCAAGTCGATATAAAAATATCTATATTAATTTCAAAAGAAAATTATTTTCGATTACTTCTTTTGGTAGCTTTCTTTTGTCTTTGTTTTTTTTGTCTAACATCTTGGTTCTCCGGCTTAGGCGGGATGTCGAGTACTCCATTGTTTCTGGCTAGTCCAGGTTAGGAGTCTTTTATAACTCATTTTAAAAATTTCACAATTATACAATAACCCAATTTCAAAACATTATGGAAGAAGAAAAAATTACCGGATTGCCCGAAAATGCCTCCCGCGAATTGCGGGAAGGAGAAGTGTATAAACCTTTGTTGTCGCCTGATAAAAATTACCCCGAAGTAAATTTCCGTTCCGTGTCATGGGGATTGTTTATGGCGGTACTGTTTTCGGCTGCGGCTGCTTATCTAGGGTTAAAGGTTGGACAGGTTTTCGAAGCCGCCATTCCAATTGCCATTATTGCGGTAGGACTTTCTACTGCCGGAAAACGAAAAAATGCGTTGGGTGAGAATGTTATTATTCAGTCTATTGGAGCCAGCTCAGGTGTTGTGGTGGCTGGAGCTATTTTTACGTTACCGGCTTTGTATATTCTTCAGGCAAAATACCCAGAAATTACAGTGAGTTTTATGCAGGTTTTCCTGAGTTCGCTGTTGGGTGGAGTGCTCGGAATTCTTTTTCTTATTCCTTTTCGTAAGTATTTTGTGTCCGATATGCATGGCAAATATCCTTTTCCGGAAGCAACTGCCACCACTCAGGTATTGGTTTCCGGCGAAAAAGGGGGCGATCAAGCCAAGCCGCTTATTATGGCTGGTATTATCGGTGGATTGTATGATTTCATAATTGCGACATTTGGTACTTGGGCCGAAACATTTACATCGCGTGTTTTACCCTTTGGCGAGGCAATAGCCGATAAAGCCAAAGTGGTTTTCAAAATCAATGTTGGAGCAGCGGTATTGGGTTTAGGATACATTGTTGGATTGAAATATGCTGCCATTATTTGTGCCGGTTCTGCGCTGATTTGGTTTGTATTTGTTCCAGCTTTGCCTTTGTTGGACCAAACTATGTTACAAATTCTAAATCCGGGTTTTATCGGATCGTTGACCGACATGTCTCCTGAATTTATCTTCAAAAATTTTGCAAGACACATTGGTATTGGTGGTATTGCCATGGCTGGAATTATCGGTATTTTCAAATCCAGAAATATTATCAAAAGCGCAGTGGGTTTGGCCTCAAACGAATTTAAAGGGAAAGGGCATACTATTCCGGCTGATGTAAAGCGTACTCAACGCGACATCTCCATGAAAATAATTGTGATTGGCGTAATATTAGCACTTGTTGCCACTTTTATATTCTTTTATTTGGGCGTTGTGCCTAATTTGCTTCATGCAGTAGTCGGTATTATCGTTGTTGCGGTTATTGCTTTTCTATTTACTACTGTTGCGGCAAATGCAATAGCTATTGTCGGGACCAATCCTGTTTCAGGAATGACGTTGATGACATTGATTCTAGCCTCCGTTGTTATGGTTGCTGTTGGTTTGAAAGGAACTACAGGCATGGTCGCTGCCTTGGTAATTGGTGGTGTGGTTTGTACTGCTTTGTCAATGGCAGGCGGTTTTATTACCGATTTGAAAATTGGTTATTGGATTGGCACTACACCGGCTAAACAAGAAACCTGGAAATTTCTGGGAACATTGGTGTCGGCTGCAACAGTTGGCGGTGTTATTATGATTTTGAACAAAACCTACGGATTTACTGGCGAAAATGCGTTGGTGGCTCCTCAGGCCAATGCAATGGCAGCTGTTATTGAACCGTTAATGTCGGGAACTGGTGCTCCTTGGTATTTGTATGCAATTGGTGCATTGATTTCTTTATTGTTGACCTACTTCAACATTCCTGCTTTGGCATTTGCGCTGGGAATGTTTATTCCATTGGAATTAAATACTCCCCTTATCGTTGGTGGTGCCATTAGTTGGTATGTTTCTACACGAAGCAGAGATAAGGCACTAAATACTGCACGACAGGAGAAAGGAACTTTGTTGGCTTCCGGATTTATTGCCGGTGGTGCTTTGATGGGAGTCTTGAGTGCTTCTTTACGTTTCGGTGGAATAAATTTACTAAATCAGGAATGGATGGAAAGTGCTGGTGCCGAATGGTTGGCATTGGTTATGTATGGAGCGGTTATTGGATATTTTGTTTGGGATGCTCTGAGGGTTAAACATGAAGCGTAGACCAACCCCTAATAATCTAATTTTCGCTGTCCGTTGTTTCTCCCAACGATGACTTGAAGACCAAGTTTGTATATTTTAGAGGAAATGCTATTTTTTACATAGGATTTACTATCTAAAACATAGGAAGTACTATCTAAAACATAGGAAGTACTATCTAAAACATAGGAAGTACTATCTAAAACATAGGCAATACTATCTAAAACATAGGCAATGCTATCTAAAACATAGGAAGTACTGTCTAAAACATAGGAAGTACTATCTAAAACATAGGAAGTACTATTTAAAACATAGGCAATACTATCTAAAACATAGGCAATACTATCTAAAACATAGGAAGTACTATCTAAAACATAGGAAGTACTATTTAAAACATAGGAAGTACTATCTAAAACATAGGAAGTACTATCTAAAACATAGGAAGTACTATCTAAAACATAGGAAGTACTATCTAAAAC
>JAAFGX010000113.1 GCA_010365115.1 Paludibacter sp. | reverse complement strand
CAATACAATATTATCAATAGTTGAATTTATTATCAGGCGATTACACTATAATTAACGAAGTACTTTGGATAACAATTTACTTTTGATAAGAAAATTTATCACAACTCGTGATAAGTACTCGGAAGATATGGATTTCTCGTTATTGCAACCAAATAAAGAATTTATGTTGGAGGACTATTTTACACCAATAATTAACGAATTTGCTGCGCTTGGTAGAGAGGTCGTTATCAATAAAAAGGAAAAAAAGAATCAATCCAACATTGAATCTGAATTTTTAAAAGACGATACTGCCATTTATAATTTGCAATTTAGAACTGAGCGTAGTGTAAAAATAAAAATAGAATTGGATATAAATCCGCCTCTGGGATTTTCTACAGAATCGAAATTACTCATACTGCCTTATTCTTTTATGACCCGCTGTTACACCATGCCAAGTTTATATGCCGGCAAAATGCATGCTTTGCTTTACCGAAAATGGAACAAAAGAGTAAAAGGACGTGATTGGTATGATTTTGAGTGGTATATAAAAAACAATATTGGGCTAGATTTTTCTCATTTCTGTGAACGAACCAGACAATTTGAATCACAGAATATAGAGCAAATGTCGCATGAGTCATTCAAAAACCAGCTCAAGGAAAAGATTGTCAACACAAACATGGATATGGTAAAAGCCGATGTAAAACCTTTTCTTAAAGATCCAGAACAACTGAATATTTGGTCAACTGATTATTTTTTACAACTGGTTGATATGATAATCTTTAATTAGTTCCATAAACAAAAATGTTTATAAACCATTCTATTTCTTGAGAAAATATTTTAATTGATGTTTCGTATTGTATTAGTCAGTTTTAGGCTGATCAAAGCAATACGAAACATCATTTTAAGACATATTTCATGTGCTTGCGGTAGATTCATTCAATCGGCTTATTCCGTTTCAGGGTTTCGCAAGCTTCACAACCTTACACTTCAATCAGCCTTATTCATTTCGCCAACCTCAGCACCGCACGGCACAAGAAACTCCGTTTCGGTCACTCCACAGGTTACGTTGTGTCAGTCGCTACCTATGCCACTTTCCAACGCTTTCCAATGGTTGCTTTTTTTGCTTGCGACGAGTTTACCCAATAATAAAAATTCAATATTTTTAAAATTCTGTTTTTTTGAATTATTTAAACCTATAGTAAAAAGCTCCCTTTTTCGAACTTGATTTATCAACTTCTTTCAATTTGACAAGAAAATCCATACTTTGCATTTTTTTTCTAAAATTTCGTTTATCCAAGGGTTGGTCATAAATAGATTCGTAAAGTGATTGTAATTGAGGGAGTGTAAATTTATCCGGCATCAGATTGAAACCTATGGGTTGAATAGCCGCTTTATTCCTGAGTATTTTCAAAGCATCTTCAACCATTTGATGATGATCAAAAATTAATTCAGGTGATTTATTTATATTTACCCAAAATGCATTATTTTGAACTAAAAGAGACTCATCATGAGCACTAATATCAATCAATGCATAAAATGCACACGAGATAACCCTTGCCCCCGGATCACGATTAATTTCGCCATAAAATGCTACTTGTTCCATAAAAATATTCTCCAGTCCGGTAAGATTCGATAATACACGGATGGCGGCCTGTTGTACAGATTCATTTTCACTTACGAAGCCACCCATAAGCGATAGACCTCCTAAAGCTGGTTCAAAAGCTCTTTTATGAACCAATAAGCGGATTTCATTATCTTTGAATCCAAAGATCACACAATCCACTGCAACTAAAAAGGAGTTTTGTGAACTATAATAGTTAGAATTTTGTGTCATTATAAATAAACAATTTGTTTAAAAAAGAGTTAGAAAAATAAAAATAACTTTGAAGAAACCTGAGTTTCGACAAAGTTATAATTTATTATTGAAATATTTACCAGAAATACCAGTAGAACAAAGCACACAGAACCACTACACCGAGAGAGGCGATAACATCCCATTTGTTCCAACTCTGTTTGATGAGCGCCTTGTAGTCACCAGTGAAAGTGATAAACTCAATCTGTTTAGCGGTTGGTTTTTTAGTAAAGAATGATACTACAACCATAAACAACATGATGAAGACAAGCAACCATATCTCAAAAATAAGCCAGTTCGTATGCCAAAACCAACTGGTGGATTCCCAGTACCAGCCTGTCATAACATCATTACCAGTATTTGTAAAAATGTTGGTCAGCAAGCGCACCATACCGAGAAGAAAGCCTACTATTAAACCTGCTTCACCTGCCTTGGGCGTAATTCTCTTGGAAAATATACCAAGTACGAATACGGCTACCATTGCAGGAGCGAGCAGCGATTGAATGCCTTGCAGATAGGAGTAAAGACTGCCGAGACTCATCATAACCGGTATCCAGCCAATACCAAGTACCACTACACCAATTGTTGCAAGACGACCTACCAAAACGTATCTGGCTTCACTCTTACCTTTGAACATTGGCTTATAAAAGTCTTCGGTAAACAACGTAGCACATGAGTTGAAGAATGCCGCCAAAGAAGCAACCAATGCGGATATAAAGCCGATGGTAACAATACCTTTCACACCGGCGGGCAATACAAACTTAACCATTGATCCAAAAGCTGTATCAGGGTTATCCAAGGTAAAACCGCTATCGGGGCGTGCTGCCAATGCAGCAGCCACCATGCCCGGTATCAGGAACATAAATACAGGCAACAATTTGAAATAACCGGCAGCAATTGTACCTCTTCGCGCGCGCATCATCACTACGTCGCTAGACTCGCCTTTTCGTTGTCCGAGCACACGTTGAACTATGTGTTGATCGGTAGCCCAATACCAAAAGCCGATAATTGAAGCTCCGATAAATACCCAAAAACCGGGATAGTCGTCATACATCGGGTCACCCGTCTCAAAGTGGAACATATGGTTTGTGCCGTAGGCAACACCATCTGCTCCTTTGTTTAGGGTTTTAGAATAGTCCATCATTGCAGTCCAACCATCAGCTATACTGCCACCTCCGAGTGCTGACAATCCAAGGAAAAGCACAAGGAATGAACCTATGATTAGTATTGGCGTTTGAATTGCCGATAGTGTCATCACACCTTTCATACCTCCTAAAACGGTAAAGATACCCGTTAAGACGATCAAGCCGATGGCTCCGTACCAGAAAGGCAAGCCAAGAAGGCTCTCCATAAAAATACCACCTGTAAACGCTGTCACACTGACTTTAGTTAGCACGTAGGCTATAAGTGTAATGATCGACAACCACGAACCTGTACGAGGTGTGTAGCGATTTTTGAGGAAGTCGGGCATGGTGATGATTTTCCCCAATTTATTATTCATAAGTTGGTAGAACGGCACAAAGAGCCAACCCAAGATTAATATCATCCAGCCTTGCATTTCCCAGTGCGCCATACCTACACCCGCCTGTGCACCTGTACCCGCAAGACCAACAAGGTGTTCCGAACCAATATTAGCAGCAAAGATAGCTGCACCAATAATATACCATGGTTCGCCTTTACCGAATAGATAGTCTTCGCTGTCAGCACCTTGTTGCAATCGTTTGTCTTTTTGCACCGAACGCCATACAGCCCATGTTACAGTTACAAGCCCGACTGCAATAATTACCCAGTCGAGCCAAATAAATTCTTGTGAATTCCAATTCATAATTTTAGATATTATTGATTTTAAAAATTAACGATAGATAGCGATATTCTCTCTTATCCCCTCTCCTCAAGGAGAGGGGGCAGGGGGTGAGGTATTAAGAGAATAATTCTTTTTCTGTAAACTGACCTAATTTGATATAATCCTGATATAATATCTGATATGCATCAGCATTTTGTTTATTTGGATAATACTCAGAGGCAAATCCCATACCCATTCCATCCTGCGCATCTTCTACTTTTGTGTACACTCCTGCTGCAACAGCTGCAAACATGGCAGTCCCAAGAGCACAAGCCTGGTCAGATTTAGAAACTTTGATTGGCATATTCAATACGTCCGACATAGTTTGCATAACGAATGGAGATTTCAACGCAATACCGCCAATGCCGATAACTTCTTTTATTTCAACGCCATTTTCGATAAATCGATCCACGATGGCTTTTGATCCATAAGCAGTAGCTTCCACCAATGCACGGAAAATAAGTGGTGCTGAGCTGGCTAAAGTTAAGCCGGTAATTGTGCCTTCAAGCATTTGGTTTGCATCCGGTGTGCGGCGACCATTCATCCAGTCGGTTGCCAAAACTGTTGATTCTGTAATCGGAACCTTTGCTGCTTCGATAGACAAAGATGGAATAATTTGATCTAGCATTTCTGCAATTAATTTTTGTTTAGTTACTTCATCAATCAAAGTTGTTTTAGCCAAAATATTCTCAATCGGCCAGGCCACAACACGTTTAAACCATGCGTAAACATCACCGAATGCAGACTGACCAGCTTCCAAACCAATCATTCCAGGAATAACCGAACCATCAACCTGTCCACAAATACCCGGAATCAATTTATGACCCATTTCCTCGTAACTCGACACCATGATGTCACAAGTTGAAGTTCCAATGATACGAACAAGCGCACCCGGTTTGATTTCAGCACCAACGGCACCGGTGTGTGCATCGAAAGCACCAACAGCAATAGCAACATCAGTTGATAAACCTAAACGAGAAGCCCATTCAGTTGAAAGATTTCCAACTTTTCTATCGGTAGGGCATGTCTCGGAATAAAGTCTATCGCGATAACCGGCTAGAACAGGATCTAGGGTCGTCAAAAATTCTTCCGAAGGCAGTCCACCCCATTGTTCTAACCACATGGCTTTATGCCCCGAGGCGCAACGGCTGCGGCAAATTATGTGAGGATCAGTATTTCCAGTCAATAAAGCCGGCATCCAATCGCAATGTTCTACGATAGAATAACCTGCTTTACGGATTTTCTCATCAGCCCGAAGTACGTGCAAAGCTTTTGCCCAAAACCATTCCGAAGAATAAATTCCACCTTCGTAAGATGTATAATTAATATCCCATCTTTCGGCCAATTCGTTGATTTCGTTTGCCTCTTTTATACCAGTGTGATCTTTCCACAACACAAACATAGCATTAGGATTTTCGGCAAATTCCGGTAATAAAGCTAACGGAGTTCCGGTTTTATCAGTAAATACAGGTGTACTTCCCGTTGTATCAAAAGCCATACCCACTACATTATCAGCAGTTCCGGCAGGACATTTCGATAAAGCGTCTTTCACTGTAAATTCCAACACATCTATATAATCTTGTGGATGTTGACGGTATTGGTTGGCAGAAGGAATGCAAAATTTTCCTTCAGCCCAACGTGGATAATTTTTAACAGAAGTCGCCAATTCTTCACCAGTAAGCGCATTCACGATAATGGCACGTGCAGAATCGCTTCCATAATCTAAACCTATAACGTATTTCATTTTTATTTTATAGTTTGTAGAAAGTAGTTTATAGTTAAAAAGGGTATTTTGTTACCGACTATAAACTACCAACTAATTATTATCTAAGTGCTTTGTTTAACATATAATACACTTCGTTATTACGAATGTCTTGTTTGAACTGACGAATGTTGGTGTCTTTATCGATAATCAACATTTCGATATCCAGAATTTCTGCCCAGTCTTCCATCATTTCTGTAGTCAATGAAAAAGAGAAACTTGAGTGGTGAGTACCACCGGCAGTAATCCATGCACCTGCTCCTACTTCAAGGTTTGGCTGTGGAATCCACAATGCACAAGCAACTGGAAGTTTAGGCAATGCTTCTGGTTTTATTACTTCTACTTCATTAACTATCATGCGGAAACGGTTACCCATATCCACAATAGTTGTAGCAATACCAGAACCTTCGTGAGCTTGGAAGATTAAGCGGGCACAAACGCCAGCATCACCTATTCCTAAGAAGTGCACTTCGATACGTGGTTTGTTAGCTGCGATTTCAGGATTGATTTCCAACATGTGTGATTGAAGGATAGAACTATTTACTCCATCAAAATTTAATACATAATCTTCAAGGAATGAACATCCGCCGGGCAAACCTTGTGCCATTACCCACATGGTACGGCAAAGAGCAGCAGTTTTCCAGTCGCCTTCAGCTCCGAAACCGTAACCTTCGGCCATTAAACGTTGCGAAGCAAATCCCATTAATTGAGACATGCCTGCCAATTCGTTGAAACTGGTAGTAAATGCTTTGGCACCTTTATCTTCTAAGAACCGACGCAAACCAATTTCCTGAGCAGCAGCCTGACGAACTGAAATGTGTTTCTCAGCGCCTTTTTTACAGTCATCGGCAAAGTCATATAGTTTTTCGTATTCTGCAATCAATTCATCGATTTCAGCGTCGGTAACAGCCTCTACATAAGGAACCAGTAAAGCGATTGGCGCATTGTCAACGTGATAACCCAGACGGATTTCGGCTTCTACTTTGTCCCCATCGGTTACAGCTACATTGTTCATATTATCACCAAAACGGATAATCAACATATCGCTCGCATCGGCCTGACCAGCGCAAACGCGCATCCAACCGGCAATTTTATCGTGAGTTGATTTGTCTTTCCAGTAACCTACAACGATTTTGCGTGGTTTGCGCAAGCGGCTGGTAATGAAACCGAATTCGCGGTCACCGTGAGCCGATTGGTTCAGATTCATGAAATCCATGTCAATTTCTGACCATGGAATAGTTTCATTAAATTGAGTGTGAAGATGTAATAATGGTTTTTTATAATCCATCAAACCATGAATCCACATTTTAGCCGGTGAGAAAGTGTGCATCCAGGTAATGATACCCACACATTTTGTGTCGCCATTGGCAGCACGCATAATTTCAGAAATTTCGGAAGACGAGTTAGCGGTTCCTTTGTAAACTACTTTTACAGGTAAGTTCCCCGACTCGTTTAAACCTTTTACCATTTCGGTAGAATGTGCATCTACCTTTAATACTGCGTCACCACCATAAAGCAATTGAGCTCCGGTAACGAACCATACTTCTAAATCTTGGAATGCCATGATATTTAAATTTTATTTGTTATTTGTAATATATTTGTTTTTCTTAAAATTCTAAGTGTTTTTTTTCTACCAACTATAAACTACCGACTATAAACTACCAACTATAAACTACCAACTATAAACTATAAACTACCGACTATAAACTACCGACTATAAACTACCGACTATAAACTACCAACTATAAACTACCGACTATAAACTACCGACTATAAACTACCAACTATAAAATACCAACTATAAACTACCAACTATAAACTACCGACTATAAACTATAAACTACCAACTATAAACTACCGACTATAAACTACCAACTATAAACTATAAACTACCGACTATAAACTACCAACTATAAACTTTTTACTGTCCATAATATGCTCCTGGTCCGTGTTTGCGCAAAAAATGTTTTTTAATTAAATGTGGATTCATGGTCAGGTTTGGATTAATGCCATAAGCTATATACGCCATTTTACCAACTTGTTCCATTACTACAGCATTGTGAACTGCATCGTGTGCATTTTTACCCCACGAGAATGGTCCGTGGTTCTTTACCAATACACCCGGAATGTGATCCGGATTTAGTCCATTAAATCTTTCTACTACTACATTCCCTGTTTCCAGTTCGTATTCACCTTCCACTTCGGCTTGTGTCATGTCACGGGTGCAAGGAATAGCATCGCTGAAATAATCGGCATGTGTTGTGCCAATATTCGGAATATCGCAACCGGCTTGTGCCCAAGCAGTAGCATAAGTAGAATGTGTATGCACCACACCACCTATATTGGGAAAAGCTTTGTAAAAAACTAAATGACTAGCCGTATCGGATGATGGTTTAAGTTTGCCTTCAATTATGTTGCCGTCTAAATCTACCACAACCATATCTTCTGCTTTCATGTCTTCGTACGAAATGCCCGAAGGTTTAATAACTACCAATCCACTTGCACGGTCGATAGCACTTGCATTTCCCCATGTAAAAATGACTAATCCGTGTTTTACCAGTTCCAGATTGGCATGAAATACCTCTTGTTTTAATGCTTCTAACATGTCTTATAAGTTTATAATCAAATATTTGAATAGTCTCCTAAAATAAAGTGTATTGTATACACTTGTTTATTTTGTGCAAATATATATATAATTATAAGAGGAAGTCGTAGAAAATATTATGTTCTATAGCATAAATTAGTAGCTTTTATTCTTCAAGAATATTAAAGCATTGATTTAGAATGTATAAAACCTTTACAAAGAAAAATAAAAATTTTAAAAGGACTTTTTGAGTATAATGTTTACCGACAAAAAAACCAAAAAATATGCAAAGATAAAGCAGTCATAAGGCTTTTATCCTTTTTGGCAGGTTCTGTCATTTCCGTTTGAAGTGCTTCTGGATGTAAAAGAATGTCTTTGGGATGGTTTAAATAAAGTGGATAAGAATCCGGATCATTTTGAAAAAGCCGTTAAAGCTTTCCGAAGTTTAGAATCCATGGAAAAGTAATACAAGGGAGTAACATTCCCAAATTCTTCAAATTGTTTCGTGTGAGATTTGTCGGCTGTCCGTCCTTTTACCCTTTCTGTAATTGGATCCCAGAAATCGGGATTTACTTGAAGCTTAAAACTTAATTGCGTAATTTCTCCGTTGATTGTTATACCGATTGCAGAAATAATTAGCCATTATATAAGTTAGTGAATTTATATAAAAATCATAGATAAACGCAAAGTTCGCTAAGTTAAAATATTCTCATTATGATATTATCAAATATTTGCAAAGTACGCAAAGTAAAAAACTTAAAAGTTTTTCTTGGCGTCTTCGCAACTTTGCGGTCTTTGCGTTTAACAAAATATTATACTTTGATATCCAACTTATATAATCTCTATTCAGTCCAATGTCGACCCTGCCTTCCGCAGGCAAGTGCCTCTAATGGAACATCCCGTGTAACGGGATTGTACTGTTTATTTCTATGCCTTCCGCAAGCGGAATCTCGAAATACTCGATCGGCATTATACCAAAGTTGACTTTGGGCTGAAATAAAAATTCATTTTGTATTATACGAATCATGATAACGATCTTTAAATTTTTAGGTTAGCCTTCTTTTTTAAGCAGAAAAGTACTCTGTAAGTTGCCTTCATAACCTAATAATTTATGGGTTAAATAAATCTTATTAATGAAAGTAGAGCGGACAATTTGCTGAATATTAGCGAAATAGATAATATATATTTATGAAATCGTTACCTAATACCAACGATTTTTTGTCATTAAGGGGTAGAAAATTGACTACTATTGGCATTATGGAAAGCAAAAAAAAACCATTCTAAATCAATGATTTAGAATGGCTTGTCTTAGTTTTGACTGAAACTGTCGTTTCATTTTGTGACCCAGCTGGGGCTCGAACCCAGGACCCCATCCTTAAAAGGGATGTGCTCTACCAGCTGAGCTACTAGATCATCAAACTTTGTATGCGCTTTTTTAATTTGTGACCCAGCTGGGGTTCGAACCCAGGACCCCATCCTTAAAAGGGATGTGCTCTACCAGCTGAGCTACTAGATCGTTTTTCAAAAGCGGTTGCAAAGATACGGCTTTTTTTCAATCTCGCAAATGCACTTTGAAATAAAATGATCATTATTTCAAAACTCGTTTCTAATATACAGAAATCCAATAAATTGCGACAAATAAAAAATATCAACCTTATTCCCCCGAGATATTAGAAAATGACAAATCAGTATTTATAATGTTAATTATAGCTTTTGCAAATAGCATTTTATCGTATAAAACATGTGTAACACGGTAAAATATTGTATCTTTGCAAACAATTAACCGTTAAAAATTGGACAGTTTTACTTTTATTCTTTTATCGTTGCTTTTCTCTGCATTCTTTTCTGGAATGGAGATTGCATTTGTGTCCTCCAACAAACTTCGTTTTGAGCTGGACAAAAAGCAGCGTAATCTTACTTCTTCCATTCTTTCCATATTTTATAGAAATCCACAACAATACATTTCTACCATGTTGGTTGGAAACAATGTGAGTTTAGTAATTTATGGTCTTTTGATGGCCAATATTTTAACTCCATGGTTATCACCAATTGGAAGCCAACTTATAATAACATTTCTTCAAACCATAATTGCCACAGCTATTGTACTATTTACAGGCGAATTTCTTCCAAAAACTGTTTTTCGTATCAATCCAAATTTGTGGCTACGTTTATTTTCATGGTTATTGCTCTTTTTTTATGTCTTTTTGTACCCGGTTTCACGTTTCAGCACGTGGATCTCAATTGGGATACTAAGAATATTCAGGGTTAAAATAAGTCAGAATACTGAAGAAAATGTTTTTTCGCGGATTGATCTTAACTTTTTACTTCAAGAAAGCTTTGATAATAAAGAGAGTGAGAAAGAACTGGAAAACGAAGTTAAGATATTTCAGAATGCTTTAGATTTTTCGAAAGTAAAACTTCGCGATTGCTATGTTCCACGCACCGATATTATTGCATTAGATTACGATATTAGTGTTGATGTGCTAAAACAAACATTTATCGAAACCGGATTATCCAAAATTCCTATTTACAAAGGCGATATTGATAATATAATGGGATATATACATTCCTCTGAATTGTTTGAACATCAGTTGGTTTGGAAAAAACAAATCAACCAGATACCGATTGTTCCTGAGAACATGGCTGCACAAAAGTTGATGAAAATTTTCATGTTGCAAAAGAAAAGTATAGCAGTTGTGGTAGATGAATTTGGCGGTACAGCGGGGATTATAACACTCGAAGATATTATGGAGGAAATTTTCGGAGAGATTGAGGATGAGCATGATAATCGCGGATATGTGGCAGAACAGACTTCGGAAAATGAGTATATATTTTCTGGCCGTCTAGAGGTAAAGTCAGCCAACAATCTTTTCGGACTAAGCATAACAGAGTCAGATGCCTATGAAACAATAGCCGGATTTATTTTACACAATCATCAACATTTCCCCAAAATAAATGAAATTATCCGCATTGAAAAATACACCATTAAATGCGTGAAAGTTACAAATAACAGAATTGAATTAGTGAAATTTGGGACTGCCTAATTCTAAAAGAAAATTTGAATATATTATCAAAATCGAATCATAAAAGACAGTTGCCTTAGCCCAAAGCAGATAACAAAATAGGGATTTACACAAAAAATAAATGAAAATTGCTTAAATTTGAAAAGCATAAACTTTTTTTTTGTATATTCGTGCCCTGAAATTTAGTAAAAATAAAAACAAAAAAACATACAAATTAATATCAAAAAATGGCAACATTAGAAAAGATCAGAAGTAAAGGAGTTTTACTCGTAGTAGTGGTAGGACTTGCATTATTAGCCTTTATTGTAGGCGATTTCCTGAATTCAGGATCATCCTACTTCAACCAATCCCGCGAAATTGTTGCGGAAATTGCAGATGAAGATATAAATATCAAGGAATACTCAGCCGCTATAGAACAAATGACTGAGGTGTACAAAATTGAAACCGGAAAATCCGAATTGGGAGAAGAAATTACCACACAACTTCGGGCATCGGTATGGGATAATATGGTAAACGAAAAGATGTTGAATGCTGAAGCAGAAAAACTGGGACTTACAGTAAGTGCAGAAGAACTTTCTGACCGCTTGATTGGCAATAATATACATCAACTAATAACTCAACGTCGTGCATTTGCGGGACAGGATGGTCAATTTAGCCGCCCTCAGTTGGTTCAATTCCTGAATAGTCTGGAAGAAACACCTGCTAACGAAGAAATGAAACAACAAATTGCTAAAGTAAAAAGCTATTGGATGTTTTGGGAAAAAACTGTAAAAAACAGCATCTTACAAGAAAAATACAACACACTGATTTCTAAAGCCGTTACTGCAAACAGTTTGGAAGCAAAAATGAGTTTTGAAGACAAAAAAACCAGTGTTGATGTTGCTTATTTCGTTCAACCATATTATGCAATATCAGATTCTGCTGTAAAAGTAAGCAACAGTGATATTAAAGAACTTTATAATAAGAAAAAGGAACAATTCAAACAAGAAGCCAATTGTGCTTTGAATTATGTTGTATTTGACATAAAACCATTACAAGAAGATTTTAAACTTGCAAATGATTGGATAAACGGATTAAGCGAAGAATTCAAAACAACTACAGATGTTGTTGGTTTAGTGAACTCCAATTCGGATGTAATGTACAATGGTCGTAATTACTCTGAAAATAATGTTCCATTAAATTTGAAAGCATTTGCATTCGGTGGAAAAACAGGTGATAGTATGGGGCCAATTTTCGAAAACAATACGTATACAATGGCACGTATTATGGAATCGGGTATCATGCAATCCGATTCAGTAAAATTGCGTCACATCTTTTTGGTAGATAAAGATGCCTCCAAGGCCGATAGCATAGTAGCTGCAATTAATAAAGGTGATGATTTTGCTGCTTTAGCAAAAAAATATTCTGCAGTGCAACAAACAGCTGCCAATGGTGGAGAAATTGGTTGGTTACAAGAAGGCATGAGTGGAATTGATAAAGAAATCACAACTACAGCTTTCAGCAAACCGGTGAATGAGATTTTCACAATCAAAAATGCACAAGGGGTTCAAATAATGCAGGTAACAGACAAAACACCTGCACGAAGAAAGGTAAAACTTGCTATTTTAGAACGCAAAGTGGTACCAAGCAGCAAAACATATAGTAAAATTTACAATGATGCAAAAGAATTTGCAACTGATTTAACAACAGCTAAATTCGAAAGCAAAGCAAAAGAAAAAGGATATATTATTCGCCCTGCAACCGACATTTTAGAAACTTCTGAAAAAATTGCAGAGATTCCTCAGTCGCGCAAAATTGTACAATGGGTTTTTAAAAGCGACAAAGGTGATGTTTCGGATGTATTTGATTGTGGAACACAGTTCGTAGTGGCAACAACCAGCGAAGTAAATGAAAAAGGATACCGTTCAATAGAAAAGATGACTGACCAATTGAAAGCAGAAATTGTTAAAGACAAAAAAGCGGAGTTAATGATCAAAAATCTGACAGAGCAATTAGCTAAAACTCCTAGTTTGGAAGCATTAGCTGCTTCGATGAATGATTCTGTAAAAGTGGCAAATGGGGTTAATTTTGGAGCATATCAGTTTGGTGTTGCCGGTTTCGAACCTTCAGTTATTGGTAAATCGACAGTTGTGGAATTAAATAAAGTATCAGCTCCTATAAAAGGTAATGCTGGAGTTTATGTGATTCGTGCAATGAACAAACAAGTAAATCCCCAACCTTTCGATGCTAAAATAGAGTTAATGCAATTGAACAGCCGCATGAGTTATTCATTGCCTTATGCCATTGTTCAGGACATGAAAGATAAAGCAGAAATTGTTGATAATCGGATGAATTTCTTTTGATAAAACGAAATTAAAAAGTACAATATTTGAAAACGGGATGATTATTTCATTCCGTTTTCTTTTTCGGGTAAGTTTGCGTAACTTTGCGAAAGGTGTATAAATATATTATACCGATTGCACAAACAATATAGTCCAATTTCGACCCTGCCTGCCGCAGGCAAGTTCGTCTTATGGAACATCCCGTGTAACGGGATTGTCC
>JAAFGX010000112.1 GCA_010365115.1 Paludibacter sp. | reverse complement strand
CACTAACATGGGTTTGCTTTCACTGCCACGACAACTTTGTTGTCCGTTGACAGTATTTCGCTTTGGCAGCGAAAAGCAAGCCCCTGCCGTTAGCGGTAATAAAAAAACGCTAATCAGGTCTCTTTTCATTGAATAACATTTTTTCTTCCATGACTTTTAATAAATCTTTATCATTGTGTTTTGCCATGGCAAAACAAACGAGAACAATATCAGCTAATTCCTTAATGTCAAAATCGTTTGAATTATTATCTGTAGATGAAAGAAGTTCATTAAATTCTTCCTCTATTTTTAAAACAAAATCAAGAGTTTTCATTTTATCTGTAATTTGACCTCGTCTTTTTGTTGCGTAGTAATTTCTAACTAAAATTTCTTTTATTTCCATTTTATTTGTATTTTAAATTGCGTTTATATTTACTTCTTATTTTTAAATTTGGAATAAACAAAGGCTCTATATGATAGTTTTTAATTTCAAAATCATATATCACAGTTGAATCCTCTTGAATTAATTCAACCGAATCGACTTCTATTTTTTTTCGATTTGAAAAAACAGTTTGACCGTAGTCAAGATTTCCGATTATAGCTATTTTTTTCATAGATTGAAACGATTAATTATTTGATAAACAGCGCACCGCTAACACCAGCCACCCCAGCCACTGCCACGACAGCTTTGTTGTCCGTTGACAGTTCACCGCTTTGGCAGCGGACGTGTGGCTGTCGCCGTTAGTGGCAAGTGCAATAAAAAAAAAGAAAATAGTCTAATAAATAACCCGAATATAAATATTTAAAACATTAAAGAAAATGCAAAAAGTAATTGTTATCACGAGTAATGGTATGATTGGATCAAACGACAAATTTTTAGAAACAGAATATCCGACTTTAAGTCAAGCACTAAAAGAAGGATATAAAGTAACTCAAGTAATACCTGTTGTAAAACCTGCCACAACAAACACTTATTATGAGACTATTTTCATTTTAGACAACCTTAGATAAGGGAAACTGACACCGACAACTTGAAAACTGGAATAAAGAAGAGATAATAAACTGTCTCTTCTTTTACGACCTCAAATGTTGAAAAATGGGTCATTTGTTTTTTTTGCTTTACGACTTTTTTAAACATGCTTTTTGACACGGTTAACCACCACCGAGAGTTTTAAATTATTTATTTAAATTTTAAGAAATACAAATATAAGAAAACGACTAATTCTCTGTAATTTAAACGACTATACTACTATAAGCACCTATGCACTAACATGGGTTTGCTTTCACTGCCCGACAGCTTTGTTGTCCGTTGACAGTGTTTCGCATTGGCAGCGAAAAGCAAGCCCTAGTCGTTACCAGCAAGCCGAAAAAAAAAAAGAAAAAAGAGACAAAACATAACCATTTAACGAAAAAAATAATGAAACAAATTGTTACATTTTTTGCTCTTGCATTTTTTGCAAGTTTATCTGCTCAACATTCTCTGACTCTTAAGCGAAACGTTTACCGAGCCGCTGACGAATTAGTAAAACAACAGGTTGAATTTAAAGACCCTGGTAGTAAAGGCAAAAACCTCACATGGGATTTCCGATTATTACAACCAATAAATGAGGAATATAAATTAGACTATTTTATTCCTGACAGTACTAATATGAATCGTCTTTGTGGAAAAGAACATTATACACGCTACTATTATTTACAGAGAAATGACAGTTTGTGGGCAACTGGATTTGAGAATTCAACTACAATGATGGAATATCTGAAACCAGAGCTAAAACTCCGTTTTCCTTTTATGTACGGTGATACCTTGTATAGTAGTTTCGATGGAAAAGGTCAATACTGCCATCGTTTCGAATTAGCTGTAAAAGGTTATACACGAGTAGAAGCAGATGCAATGGGGGAATTGCTCTTACCCAACTTTGAATCTGTAAAAAAAGCATTAAGAACACACACGCTACGTTACTACACACAGACAGGGAAAGACAGTATAGAAATGATTTTAGATACCTATGCTTGGTATGCAGATGGAGTTCGTTATCCTGTTTTCGAAAGTGTAAAAACCAATCTAATTAAAAAAGTCAGCAAACAAGACGAACAACCAAAGGATACAACCGTATTTACAACTTCATTTTACTATCCTCCAGAATTGCAAACAACACAAGTACAAACAGACCCACTACCTACTGAAACTAACGAAAATTTATCGGGAGCAGCAGCAGTTTTTACTGAAGCCACTATGTTACCAAATCCCGTTGTAGACAACTTGAATATTAACTTTAAACTCATCCGTTCAGCCAAAGTCTGGTTTACGGTACACACCAACGGTGGTATTCCTATATGTCAAACTTCTCCTCAAAACCACTCTGAAGGTTACAATAATACCACCGTAAATATGCGAAGTTTGATGACAGGAACTTACACACTATATGTGCATGTGGACAATATGGTATTACAGAGAGTAGTAATTAAAAAATAAAATAAACAGCAAATTAAAATATTTTAAATATGAAGAAGTTTTTGTTGATAATGATTGTTTTATACACATTTCTTGTATCGTCTTTTAGTCAGATTCTTAATCCTATAAATGATTATTTTACTCCATCATCTAATGCTTCAAATCTAGGATTTTATGTGATGCAGGGGGTTAATAAATGCATTGGAGCACCCGATGTAAGCATTCCTATTTATTCAATTGAAGATGGAAAGTTGAAAGTTCCATTAACATTAAAATATAATTCAACAGGAGTAAAGGTAAATCAACAAACCGGTTGGGTAGGAATGGGTTGGTCCCTTAATTGTGGAGGAGTTATTACGCGGGATGTAAAAAACATACCCGACGAATGGAAAAATGTTATTGTCCCTGAAATAAACTTAACTCCTTTTTCTTTTACTTGGGGAGCTGATAATGCTACTACTAATATACACAAGTCAGGATTTTTTTATACTGGAAAATATGCTAAATCAGATCCTGATTTAATAATTAGAAATAAAAAATATGGAGACAACAAAGATTATGATCTTGAACCGGATATCTTTTATTTTAATTTTGGGCAATATTCTGGTAAATTCTTTTGTAGTAATAACACAAATGATGACGGCACTTCTTTGACATTTTATACAGTACCAAATTATAATTTTAAAATTGAATGCAAGTTTAACAATATGAATGGTGAAAAAAATTTTATAGATCAAATATTTATTACTACTCCAGAGGGTACAAGGTATGAGTTTGGTTCAAATTGTAATTTATTGACCTCATCGATAAATGCATTAGATCAAACAGCCGTTGAATTCAGTATTCCGGATTTAACTTCTAGCACAAATGCAGTATCAACAGCATGGTATTTGAAAAAGATCACAACGACCAATAATAATAATAATAATAGCGTAAATTTGTATTATAAAAGTAAGGATAATCAATCAAAAAGATATGTTGCTGAAACTCTAAATCCTTATTATATGACAATGACAATGGAAATGACTAGAAGTAATTTGACATTTTTTCAATTTCTTTTAATGCCATTTTCAATGGTGCCAACAAATTATCCATCATATGAAGATAATGGTAAAGAAACTAGAAGTATGGTCTACTCCACTTATTTATCGAGTATTGAGACAGAAGATGAATTGATTAATTTTAATTTTTCAAACGACAATTTTTTACTAAATGATCCATTGAATTATCCTTCAAATAACAATTATAACCAAAAATTGAACGAAATTGTAATTAAGAATAAGATTTCTAACAAGGAAGTTAAAAAAATAACATTTTGTTATGATGATCCCAGTCGAAGATTATGTCTAAGAGCTTTAAATCTTATTGCAGCAAGTGAGGTTAATTCATATAAATTTTATTATAAAGATCAGAATAAATTACCTAATAAATTTACAGATTGTTTTGACCATTGGGGGTATTTAATTAATCCGGCAACTCCTTGTTCTAAACCTGTACAAAATAGTTTGAAAGGGTACAATTACTTAACTACAGGGACAGATTATGCAAAGAGAAGAGATATCGATTTGTCTTGTACAGGAATAGGAATGTTAGAAATAATAGAATATCCGACTGGTGCAACAACTAATTATGAATATGAACAAAATACTTACAACAAATATGGAACAAGGTCACTTTCTGGAACATTTATAATTAACGATGTGCAATCGAATACATTTGGTTATGCAGGTGGAGTTAGAGTAAAACAAATCACTGAAAACAATGGATCTGGTTCGATAATAACAAAACGTTATGAATATACTGGAGGAGTATTAAGTGAATTGCCGATTTATCAATTCAATATTAATATAGGACTTCCAAATCCTTTAAGGGTTATTTCTAAAATTCCAATTTTTAAAACAGGAACAACAAATGGAAGTGATTTAGGCTATTCAAGTGTCGCTGAAATATCCTCAAATGGTAGTAAAACAATTACATATTATAGTAACTTTGATAATAATCATGATATTTTATCTCCATTCAAAACTTTTGGAACAGAATATGTCGATCCTTTTCCGCAATATGCACCTGTTACTTCCTTATCCGATAAAAGAGGTCGAATTGACTCAATATTGTACTTTAATAAAAATAATGAAAAAATTAAATCTATTGAGTACGAATATTATCCATATTCTACAACTTATTACTATGATTTTTTTTATAATATGTCACCCGAACCTAACTTTAAACCAACAATTTGTGTTGCAAAAGGAATAAATTATCAATTTTATACTTCTACTCAAGCCTTACCTCAAGTAAAAGGAATATTTAGGTCTGATTATTATTCTTATTATTTTATAAATAACGATCCATGTATAATAACATCCGAAAAAACAACAGATTATTTCAATGGACAAAGTATTGAAAATACAACTCAATATATTTATAGCGCCGATGGTTACTTTAACCTCAAAGAACAAAAAACAATCAATTCTAATAGCCAATCAAAGATTATTAAATTTAGTTATCCTGTCGATTATGCTAATCAAGAGCCATTCAAATCAATGATACAGAATAATATAATTTCTCCTATTGTTACAAAACAAGAATTTATGGGGACAAAAAAGACGAAAGAAATACAGGTTGAATTTTACGATGCATCCAATTTTTTCTTACCTAAGTTAGAAAAAGAATGGAATACAGATAATACCTATCGAACAAGTTTCAATTTTGATACATATGACAGCAAAGGAAATTTAACTCAATACCACACAAAATCGGACTTATATACTACACTGCTTTATGGTTATAATAATTCATTGCCTGTTGCGAAAATTGAGAATTGTAAGGTTACAGACATTAGCCCCAGTTCTTTGATTACGGAAGTAGGGAGTTCGTATTCGAATAGTGAAATAAAAACCAAATTAGATGTGATAAAATCTTCAAAAACTGATGCATATATTACTTCCTGTGTATATAATGCTGATAACAAGACCCCGGTTGAGATTAAATCACCTGCTGACATTTCTACTTATTATAATTATGATGGATGGAACCGATTGCATACTGTAAAAAACAACGATGTAAAAACAACAGTTCAATATAAATATAATTTAACTGAAACTATACCCGTGAGTCAATTATCATGTCCTGAAAATTCAAACAGTGAACCCAATATTGATGAGGAGTATTATTATATCGATTACGAATTGACTCAAGCACCTAATACAATAACAATTTGTAAAATTACAGAGGATGATGTACCATTTAATGAGTATGAATCATTAAAAGATGGGAAAACGTATAAAGTTAATTTTAATCATAATTTAAACGAACCCTATTATCTTGACTTATATTTTGGAGCGGAATACATGGGTGAAAAACAGGAGGATACTCAAATAAATCTTACCGAACACTATGCTTCTTATAATTCAGGCTATTATATGTTTACCACTAATGATATAACCTGTTGGAAAATTAATCAGAAAATGAACTATTTTATTCAAAAATATGGAACTAAAAAAGAGTTGGATTATTTTTTAATTATTAAAGCTGTAACTAGTTCTGGTGAAATGATTTCTGAATCAGATAGACTACCTTTTACCCCACAAGTATGTAATTAAAAGACATATAATTAATTTTATCAAATACAAACAATTTAACGCTCGCTTATAAAATGATAAAACAATATATTATATCAACACTGGCAAGTATTATAATTGCCGCTAATTGTTTTTCTCAAGAATCAATGATTAAACCAGTTGAAGTTGGGGTGAAAACATCTTCATTTACATACATCGATACTAAAAATACTGCAAATTTTGGCAATGATTACGGTCAAGGGTCAAATGAAGTGTATTATAAATTCACGATTACCCAAGCAATGGATGTGAAAATATCTCATTGCGATTCAGAGTTGTGGGACACGTATGTACATTTGCTGGACGCAAATGGAAACTTAATTGACGAAAACGATGATGATTGGGAATATGAGTATTGCTCCAATCCAATGAATTCATTTTTAAATAGAAGTAGTCTACCAGCAGGTACATATTATGTGGTATCGGAAGGATATAGCCAAAATGGAAATATTACCACAACTATACAAGGAATAAGCCAAATGGATGTTTACAGTCAGGATATTGGTTCAAAAGCTTCATCATTTTCTTTTACTGACACTAAAAACACCTTTAATTCATCAAACAGATATAATGGGCAGGGTACGAATGACGTGTTTTATAAATTTACACTGACCCGACCTATGGATGTACTTATTTCGCATTGTGGGTCGGAAGTGTACGATACATATGTTCATTTATTGGGAGAATCCGGAAATTTAATTGACGAAAATGATGATAATTATGAATATGATGATTGTGGAAATCCATACTTTTCGTTTCTATATATGAGTAATTTAGCCGCTGGCACTTATTATGTAGTATCCGAAGGCTATTGGGATAACGGAAATATTACCACCAATATACAAGGAGTCCGACCTGATGTATTAACTTCCCAGAATGTGGGATTGGATCCAAGTACCGACCAGAATTATATCCTTACTATTACACCCACAGTGGCAACAACGGATGTAAGTACACTATCCACTGACCAAAGTATTCAAACCTTACAATACTTTGATGGATTTGGACGTCCGGTACAAACCGTACAACGGGAAATAACTCCCCTGCGAAAAGATATAGTAAGTACAATAGAATACGATGAAGTTGGGCGCGAATATTTGCAATGGTTACCAACTCCTGTTGCTGATAATCAAGGGGCGTTGGTAAATATGAATGATATTAGTAATGTAGCTCGAAATGTATATGCAGATAGTCGTCCATTCAACGAAACAATACTAGAAAATTCACCATTAGTTATTGGACAAAAAGGATCTGGTGTTACTTGGAATACAAAACCTTCAACTATAACCTTCCAAACTAATGCTTCCGATATCGCAAATTACAATGTAAACAGTAGTAATCTGTTGGAACGTAGTACAAACTACAGTTCGGGAATGCTTTACAAAACCGAAGCAAAAGATGAAGATGGGAAAACCACTATTGAATATAAAGACAAACTCGGACAAGTAATAATGAAACAGAGTAGCACGGATGTGAAAACATACTATGTTTATAATGATTTTGGTCAACTTTGTTATGTGATACCACCCATAGCCGCTGACTTACTCGGTATTGGAACATACCAAAATGGCGATGATAACACAATTCTTAAGCAGTATTGTTACCTTTATAAATATGATGAACGAGGCAATTGTATTCAGAAACGTCTGCCAGGTTGTGACTGGATATATATGGTGTATGACAAAGCCGATAGACTAATATTAACTCAGGACGGAAATCAACGTAAAGTAGTTGCCGATAAAAATCAATGGACAGTTCTAAAATACGATATTTTTGGACGTGTATTTTTTACAGGAACAACAACAGATATCCCTGTTTCAAAAACGATTCAAAACTTAATAGACGATTATAGGAACGAGCTCATAACCGAAACATATACTGATGGATCGGGATATTCAAATTCCAAATTTTCAGATGCGAAACCACTTACTGTTAATTATTACGATTCATATAATTTCATAAGCATGATAAGCGATGAAAATATTAAAAACAAACTTGTATTTGATGCAACCAAGGTGTCTGATTACGGAGATAAACATCCATCAGCCAAAGGTTTGCTTACAGGAACACGTACATATATACTTGATAGCTCAAATCTATCCAATGTATCTGCCATATATTACGATTCTAAAGGACAAGTGGTGCAAAGTAGTGCTACTAACCATTTGAACGGTTTTGAGAATATTTATAATGCATACTATTTTGCAGGACAAATTGCTAAAACCCTGAAAGTACACAATATAGTAAACCAGACACCAATTGAAGAACTTTATACTTATTTTTACGATCATGCTGGAAGACCGACCATTACAAAGTATAAAATAAACGCGAAAGATGATATTACATTATCATCCAATACCTATGATGAGCTTGGAAGACTTACAAACAAATTACGTCATACGGGTGCAGATGCTGAAACCTATAGTTATAATATTCGCAACTGGCCAACAAAAATTACAAGCGGAGGATTTGAAGAAAACTTGTATTATAATTCTAATCCAGTAGGTACTGCAACCTGTTTTAATGGTAATATATCGTACAGCACTTGGATATACAATGGTGTAAATAAGGGGTATGCTTATAATTACGATGCTCTAAACCGTTTGCTCGATGCCACTTCTAAGCAAGGTACTTCTACACAAGGTAACGGTTTCTTCAATGAAAATTTCACGTATGATAAACAAGGGAATATCTTATCATTAAAGCGAAAAAAAGACAATATTGTGATTGATGACCTTATAATGCACTATCGATTTAACGAACAGAGTAATCAATTAGATTACATAGTAGATGCCGGTGGTTCTCAAAGTCAATACAATGTAAAAGAATATCAAAACAAGTCTACTGCGACTACCAATGAATTTGATTATGATGAAAATGGAAATATGAAATATGATTTAGATCGCGACATAGTAACAATCCGGTATAATTTACTAAATTTGCCCGATATTATCCAGTTTAAAAATGGGAACCAGATAATAAACAAATACGATGCCGGTGGGCAGAAGCTAAGCACACGATATTTTACGAAAAATTCTTCTACCAATATGCCATTGCTTAACGTGGGCGATTTATATACAGGTACTTTAGATGGTAATTATTATGGTTCGGATTACGTAGGAAATATTGAATACGAATTTTATCGGAGTTATTTTGATCCAGAAGACCCAGACATCACTCCCGAAGGTTATTATGATTATCTCACTTTAAACAGGGTGAATAACCCGGAAGGGTATGCGACTCTCATAGCCACTAACATGACAACAAGATATCAGTATTACCGCCGCGACCACTTGGGGAACAACCGGGAGGTTTGGCTGCCTAGAAGTAACGGCAACTTAACCTTACAGCGCACACAGTATTACCCCAGTGGTTTGCCGTGGGCAACTACTTCCGCTGATAACATAAGTACGCAGCCATATAAGTTTAATGGCTGTGAATTTATAGAAATGCACGGATTAGATGCAACTGACTTAGGAAACAGAACCGTACAAAATGCCACAAATCAATTTACAACAATGGACAGGTTTTGTGAAAAATTTCCTTGGCAATCGCCTTATGTACATGCTGGGAATAATCCGGCGAATTATGTGGATATGAATGGGGATAGTATTTCATTAGGTAATATACAAAATCTTGATAGAACTTTAGGGACAGCATACACACAAAATATTGTAAATGATTCACAAACTCAAACGGGATTATTGCTTAATGTAGCATCAAGTGGTGTGTTATCTTATTCAAAAGACAAAAATGGTAATCCAGAAATAGCCACAACAAAAGACTCAAACGGCAACACAGTACAAATAGGTAGCAAAACAGCAAGAGATTTTTTGATGAAAACTATTGATCATCAAGATATGGTTACAGTAGTTAATGCAGCAAAATCAGGTGTTCCCCCTGGCACAAATGAATTGTGGTTGGGAATAAAACAAATAACTGGGTTTATAAATGGAAGTGTTGGATTAGATAGTAAAACTCTTGGCTGGGGAATGACATTATTACATGAACTTCACCACACAAATGTAGGTGGTAGGTTATCTGATTCACCTTATGGAGCAAATAATCCTGGTCCAGTTGAAACTCAAATGAATATTATCAGATCTGAGTTAAATGCTCAAGGAGGAAATTATGGACAACGATTAACGTATCCTGCAATACCATTAACAGGACTAAATTACTTACCATTTAATAATTCCTCGCTTTACTTAGTCAATTCTGGTTGGTCACCTTTTATAAATTTGAGTACAAACAAATTCATATATTTTAAATGAAACTAAAAACAATCTTATCTTTTTTTATTTTATCTAGCTGGCTTGCAAACTATCCTATTGCAGCTCAAAATTGTGAGCGAGATTCTCTGTTGTATTTAACAGCCTTCAATTACATTTTGAAAGATTCAATAAATCATAATAATAGCATTGCGGTGTCTGATTCAATTATCGATTTAGATCGGTTTTGGTTTTCTAAAGGCCTTGAAAATTTTCCAAATGAAAAAGAACTGTTAAATCAATATAGGGCAAATAAGGGTTATAAGTGGTTTAAACCATATCATTCAAAACTTATAAATCTATTGTTTTGTAGACAAAAAAATGAGCAAAAAGTGTTGTTTTTTTCACCTATAGAAAATAATATTCTTCGCGCCGATCTTTTACCTATAAATCAACGATCAAAAGATATATTTGATTATAACAAGTTAGCATCTTTTACAGAAGGATACCAGTATCTATTCATATTTAATAATTCAAAAACAATTAAATTAGCACTTTGTAGGAAAATAATTTATGACTAATCCTTAGTTGATCCGGAAGACCCAGACATCACTCTCGAAGGATATGCAACTCAAATTGCCGCTAACACGACAACAAAATACCAATATTATCGCCGCGATCACTTGGGGAACAATCGCGAAGTGTGGAATGCCAACAGTAACTTAACCTTACAGCGCACACAATATTACCCAAGTGGGCTGCCATGGGCTACTACTTCCGCTGATAACCTAAGTACGCAACCGTATAAGTTTAATGGCTGCGAATTTATAGAAATGCACGGATTAGATGCAACTGACTTAGGAAACAGAACCGTACAAAATGCTACAAATCAATTTACGACAATTGATAGGTTCTGTGAAAAATTCCCCTGGCAATCGCCTTATGTACACGCAGGCAATAATCCGGTGAACAATATTGATATAAACGGAGATAGTATTTGGGTAACAGTAGCTACATCAGTTACAAATACTAATGGTACAACTACTACGCAAAATTCTTCTTATTATTATGGTAATGATTCAATGGGAAATTATGGTTTTATTGATAGCAAAGGTAGCTTATATGCTGGTAGTGATAAGTTCGTAACAAATCTCACTACTGCTTTATCTGAATTAAGAAGTAAAGATAATGGTAAAAATCTAGTGGATTTTTTATCTAAAGATAAGAATAAACTAGAAATCTCTCAAACTACTGGAATGACACAGTTTAGTAGTAACGGAAAGTTGGTATGGAATGATAATGGAACCGGAATGCAAATTGAAACTACAAATGGCAAACAAACTACTCCTTCTTATATTGAATTAGGTCATGATTTAGGACATGCTCGCGATAAATTCAAAGGGAATCTAAATACTACATTATGGGTAAATGATCAAAAAAATAGTATTAAAATTTATAATGCTGAAAAATCATCTATGCATTTAGAAAATTTAATTAGAGCAGAACATACCCAGCCTCTACGTACAATGTATGATAGTACATATCCTCAAACACAATTCTTAGGTCCAAACAATACTAGTTTGTACAATTTTATGTTTGATAGAAGTGGATTTATAGTTCCTTATAAATATTAAAACCATTAACAATGAAAGTTATATTATTAATCCTAAACATTTTATTTTTACAACATTGTAATAATAAAGATTTAACTTTGACATCAAACTATATATCAGAACAAATATATATAAGTCAAATAAGTAAATATCCAGAAGAGAATACGCCCTTTATGAAGAAAAGGGTTGATAAATTGAAAAATGTCATTTAGTTGAGAATTTCAACAATAACTTTATAACAGGACAAATATGGACATCAACAAGTAAATGTAAAGAATTAAAATATAGAGTGAATTTAAACAAAAGTGATACAGTTAGTTATTTTAATCAAGATATCTTTTCTGAAGAACTTATTTTATTAATAAAAAAATGGGATTTAGATGGAATAGAGAAGCACGAAAACAATGGGATAGTTACATTACCTTCTAGTTCTACTTTACTAAAATAAAAAGGTGTCCAATATATTTGTATAATAAACTGATTATTAGTATCTTTATATCATTATTAATCCTCTCTGATCATTTTGACAATGAAGCCAAAACGAGCAGAGAAAAAAAATTTCTTTTTTGAGATACGATTAAACAAATCGAGTTTTAAAAGTATTAATACGCTGATATACAGGTTTTATACGGGGTTATTTAAGGTCTACAGAATGGATAGTACGCACACAACAACCGAATATGTAGCTGGGTTGTGTCGATGCGAAAAAGGACATGAAAACATGGAAAGAATGGTAGAAAAGGTAGAAGATTCAGACTATAAACGCTATATACATTTCCTTTCTTGCAGTAATTGGAGTGCATCGGATGTGAATAAAGCCACTTTAATGGCAGCGGATAGTCTATTAAAAGAACAAAAGATTAAAAGTGGTTTGTCAACAGGATTTATAATTGACGAAACTTCCCATTTAAAAAAGGGGTTGAAGTCCGTCGGTGTTTCTCGTCAATATGCTGGTGTTGCAGGGAAAGTAGATAATTGTCAAGTGGCAGTACACAGTGTGCTCACTAACTCAAAGTTCTGTACATTGGTTGGAACTGAACTTTTTCTCCCAGAGGAATGGACTAATGACAAAGAAAGATGCGATGCGGCTGGCATCCCTGTCTCAAATCAGGAATACCAAACAAAGCCTCAATTGGCCTTGAAGTTAGTAAAACAAGCTATTGATGCAGGAATAGAATTTGATTTTATTGCAGGTGATGGTTTGTATGGTCACAATGCCGAGCTGACAAGAGCTTTAGACAGTTTGAATCAGTTTTATGTGTTAGACGTTCACAGAGATGAATTAGTTTTTCTTTCAGAACCAACGTTTTCTATACCCCAGCGCAAAGGAAATAAAGGCAGAATACCCACAAATGTTCAACCTGATATTGAGCCTGTTCAGTTGCAACACTATATAAAAACACTTACACCAAAGGATTTTACATCTGAGAATGTAAGGCAAACGGCTAAGGGTTGGAAAAATGCAAAAGTTCATACCGTAACTGTTTGGCATTGGGATGGTAAAGAAGAAAAGGCGTGTAAAAGAACGCTGGTTATCACTGTATCTGAAAAGACAAAATTTTCATTGAGTAATGGTGATAAAGAGAAATATAGCAATAAGCAATGGGCTTACTTTCAATGCAGTAGGTATTGGGTTGAACGATGCTTTGATGATGCAAAAAATGAACTAGGAATGTCTGGTTATCAAGTTACAGGGTGGTTGGCATGGCAACATCACATGGCATTAGTGCTAATGGCAAGCCTTTATATCCTCAACATAA
>JAAFGX010000111.1 GCA_010365115.1 Paludibacter sp. | reverse complement strand
TATTTAGTAGACTTTCAAGAACTTAACGAATAGAAAACCTACACGACACGGAAGAAAAGAAAAAAAACGCTTCGCACTTGTTTAGAAAGTTTTGTGCTTTTTCGACAAAGTTTGCGGCTCGACAAAAAGTGAAACGCTTTGCTCTTTTTAGAAAGTTTTGCACTTTTACGACAAAGCATCAGCAGTTCGACAATTAGAATACCGCCTAGCCCATAACATAGGTTAGCCAAGCCACCTGCCCGACAGCGTTCCGCAGTCAGACAGTTTGGAGCAGGGCGGTGGCGGCTAGCCCTATCCGTTAGGGGCAAGCGGTGTAAAAAAAAGAAAGAAGTGAGAAAAAAAGCGTATTTTTGTAGAAACGAAAAAAAAATATATGACAATTAAAGCGAAACCATTTATAAAATGGGTTGCAGGAAAAACTCAACTAATTGACTCTATTGAGAATACATTACCAAAAGACTTCAGAAGTCAACAAAACTTGACTTATATTGAACCTTTTGTTGGAGGCGGTGCTATACTTTTTTGGATTTTACAAAAATATCCAAATATCAAAAGGGCAGTCATTAATGATATTAATCCAGATTTAACTACTGCTTACAAAACAATTAAAGAAAATCCGAAAGAATTAATAATGGAGCTTCGCTCCATTCAAGAAGAATATTTACCATTAACGGAAGAAAAGCAAAAAGAATATTTTCTTGAAAAACGAGTTAGATTTAACACTAAATCACTTAACCCTCTTGAAAACTCAGCGTTATTTATATTTCTAAATCGAACATGTTTTAATGGACTCTACAGAGTAAACAGTAAAGGTTTGTTTAATGTCCCATTTGGGAAATATGCAAATCCAAAAATTTGCGATGAACCAATAATATTGGCTGACAGTGAATTACTTCAAAAAGTTGAAATTTTGACTGGAGATTTTGAATCAACAATAAAATATGTAGGAGAAAATTGCTTCTTCTATTTCGATCCCCCATATAAACCACTTAGTGAAACTTCAAGTTTCAACTCTTATTCTAAAGAGGAATTTAATGATAAAGAGCAAATTAGGCTAGGGAACTTTTGTAGACAAATTGATATACTGGGGCATAGCTTTATGTTAAGTAATTCAGACGTAAAAGGAAAAAATCCTCACGATAACTTTTTTGATGATTTGTATAATCAGTTTAACATTAAGCGAGTTTACGCCACAAGAATAGTGAATGCAACTAAAAAATACTTGGGTGTTCCCCTGTCGGGTCGGGCTTTCCGTTCCAATCTTTTGCTCGTTCCTCACAAAAGGATTTCCACTTCAATCCCTAACGCAAAGTTAGCTTCGTGATATGAATTTAAACTTCAATTCAAAATTAGCCGAAGGTTATACAAGTAACTCTCAAATTGCAAGAATTCTTACCGAAAATTGGGTTAAGGAAAATTCTTACTGTCCTTGTTGTGGAGAATTACCGTTAAATGGATTTGAAAATAATAGACCGGTTGCTGATTTTACTGTAAAACTTGCTGTGAAGAATTTGAATTAAAAAGTAAAGGTGGAAAACTTACAAATACAATTACAGATGGTGCTTATTCAACAATGATTCAGCGAATTAATTCAAATCAAAATCCGAATTTCTTCTTTCTTACTTATACAAAAAACTGGTCAGTTGATAACTTTCTTATTATTCCAAAGCAATTTTTCACAACAGAAATTATAATTAAACGAAAACCATTAGCAGAAACAGCAAGAAGAGCTGGCTGGATAGGATGTAATATTGATATTTCTAATGTTGTAGAAGCTGGAAAAGTGTTTTTGGTTAAAGATTCTAAATTAATTAAAAAAGATATAGTTGAAATTTCCTTCAAGAAAACCTTATTTTTAAGAGAAAAAAGTTTAGAATCAAAAGGATGGATTTTAGATTTAATGAATTGTGTTGACATGATAAAAAATGAGTCATTTTCACTTGACGATGTTTATAAATTTGAGAACAAACTAAAGCTTAAATATCCAAACAACAACTTTATAAAAGATAAAATTAGGCAACAGCTTCAGATTCTAAGAAATAAAGGTATTATTGAATTTACAACCCGCGGAAACTATAAAAAAATAAGTTATGGAAACATTTAAAATCGAAATAAAAGAAACACTATCAAAAATTATTGAAATTGAATCAAATTCTGTTGAAGATGCTATCTTAAAAGTTGAAAAACTTTATAAATCAGAAGAAATTGTTTTAGATTGGAATAATCATGTAGATACAGAAATTTTAGAGCTTAATTCTTAGAAATTAAATAAAAATGAACGAACTTCCATCAAACAACTCAGATTTTATTTTATATACTTCATCTGACGGAGAAGTAAGAGTAGATGTGTTCATTAACAGTGAAACTGTTTGGCTTACTCAGAAAGCAATGGCACAACTATTCGGTTGTACTCCAGATAACATTTCTCTTCACTTGAAAAATATTTTTAATGATGGTGAATTGGATAAAGATTCAGTTACCGAGGAATTCTCGGCAACTGCCTCGGATGGAAAAAAATACAACACTAAATTCTATAATCTTGATGCAATTATAGCAATTGGTTATCGAATTAATTCAAAGCAAGCAACTCAATTCCGTATTTGGGCTACAAAAACCTTAAAAGAATACATTATTAAAGGATTTGTATTAGATGATAAGAGATTAAAACAAGGTGGTCAGGTATTTGGGAAAGATTATTTTGAAGAATTACTCGAAAGAATTCGAGAAATCCGAGCTTCTGAGAGGAGATTTTACCAAAAAATAACAGATATTTATGCACAATGTAGTATAGATTATGATGCAAAGTCTGAATTGACTTTAAACTTCTATAAAACAGTTCAAAACAAACTTCATTGGGCAATAACAGGAAGTACTGCTGCTGAAATTATTGATAATAGAGCCGATGCCGATGAACCGAATATGGGTTTAACAACTTGGAAAAATTCTCCAAATGAAAAAATTTTAAAGTCGGACACAAGGATTGCCAAAAACTACTTACAAGAGAAGGAAATCAGAGAACTTAACCGATTGGTTGAACTGTATTTGAATTTTGCAGAACTTCAAGCCGAAAGAAACATTCCTATGAAAATGAGTGAGTGGATTGAAGTATTAGATTCATTTTTAAAAATCAACAGATACGATTTACTTCTCAATTCTGGGAAAATATCACACGAAAACGCAATTAAAAAGGCTTCATTAGAATACAAAAAATTTAGAATTATTCAAGACCAAAGGTTTATCTCAGATTTCGATAATGAAACTAAGGAACTAAAATAAGTTCGATATGATTTTCGCTGATCCGCCCTATTTTCTTTCTAATGATGGAATTTCCGTGCAAAGCGGGAAAATGGTAAGTGTAAATAAAGGTGATTGGGACAGATCTCAAGGTTTTGAAAAAGACAATGAATTTAATTTTAACTGGCTTAAAGCTTGTCAAGATCACTTAACAGACAATGGCACAATATGGATTAGTGGAACTTTCCATAATATATTTTCTGTTGCCCAAAATCTAACAGAATTAGGGTTTAAAATTTTAAACTGCATAACTTAGGCAAAAACAAATCCCCCTCCAAATCTTTCGTGCAGATACTTCACACATTCAACAGAATTTATTCTTTGGGCTCGTAAATCAAAAAAAGCCTCCCATTACTACAATTACGATTTAATGAAACAAATTAATGGAGGAACTCAAATGCGAGACGTTTGGAATCTTCCTGCTATTGCTCCTTGGGAGAAATCGTGCGTAAAACACCCAACTCAAAAACCGTTAGCGTTACTTACACGAATTATTCTCGCTTCAACTCAAAAGAACGCTTGGATTTTAGACCCTTTTACTGGCAGTAGTACGACTGGAATAGCAGCAAATCTAATTAATAGAAAATTTCTCGGCATAGACAGAGAGGAAGAATTTATGACAATTTCAAAGAACAGAAAGTTGGAAATTGAAAATCCTCAAATTTTCGGAACTTACAAAAAAAAACTTGGCGGATTTGACGATAAAAATCAACTAGAAATGTTTTTGGCAAGTGAACCAACTGTTACTTACGACAGAAAACTAATTATCGAGTAATCAACAGCCTAGCCCATAACATAGGTTAGCCAAGCACCTGCCCGACAGCTTTCAGCAGTCAGACAGTTCACCGCAGGGCGGTGGCGGCTAGCCCTATCCGTTGGCAGCAAGCCGATAAAAAAAAAGAAAAGAGAGCCTTGTTACATTAAGAATTCGACCGAAAATATCGAAAGAAAAAAGATTATCAAAGACAATAATTGTCAAACGACTTAAAAAAAGTAACTTTGCAATCTAACTAGAAAACAAATTAGAATAATGGCTAAGACAGCAAAGACAGAACAAGAAGAACCACTCGAAAAGAAACTTTGGAAAGCAGCTGATAAGCTCCGCAAAAACATGGATGCAGCTGAATACAAACATGTTGTTTTAGGTTTAATTTTCTTGAAATATATCTCCGACGCTTTTGAAGAACAATATCAAAACTTAGTAGCTCAAAAAAGTGACGGTGCTGATCCCGAAGATAAAAACGAATATCTGGCTGAAAAAGTGTTTTTTGTACCACCAACTTCTCGTTGGAATCACATACAAGGCAGAGCAACACAACCAACCATAGGCAAAGACATTGACGATGCAATGGATGCCATTGAAAAAGATAATCCTTCACTTCGTGGAGTTTTACCCAAAGTCTTTGCACAAGAAAAACTAGACAAAGCAAGTCTTGGAGGACTGGTAAATCTGGTTGGTTCTGCAACCTTAGGAACAAAAGAAGCACAAAGCAAAGATTTATTAGGACAAGTATTTGAATACTTCCTTGGCGAATTTGCTTTATCCGAAGGAAAAAAAGGCGGTCAATTCTATACGCCACAAAGTGTTGTAAAATTGTTGGTTTCAATGCTTGAACCTTACGAAGGACGAGTTTTTGACCCTTGTTGTGGAAGCGGTGGAATGTTTGTACAAAGCGAAAAGTTCATTAAATCACATCAAGATTATTTTCGTAGGGGCAATCCCTTGCGGTTGACCTTTAATCCAACCGACCGCATTTCTATTTACGGACAAGAAAGCAATCAAACAACATGGCGACTGGCAAAGATGAACCTTTCAATTCGGGGTATCGACAGTAGCAATGTGAAATGGAACAACGAAGGTTCGTTTCTGAATGACTTGCACAAAGACCTGAAAGCCGATTATATTATTGCCAACCCACCCTTTAACGACAGTGATTGGAGTGGTGAGTTATTGCGTGACGATGCCCGTTGGAAAGTATTGGGCGAACAGCTAACGCCACCGGCAGGAAACGCTAATTACGCATGGATTCAACATTTCTTATATCATTTAGCACCAACCGGACAAGCAGGTTTTGTTTTATCAAAAGGAGCTTTAACCACCAACACAACTGGCGAAGGCGATATACGAAAAGCATTGATAGAAAAAGGTTTGGTAGATTGTATTGTAAACTTACCAACGAAGTTGTTTTTAAATACACAAATACCAGCTTGCTTGTGGTTTTTACGAAGAAACAAACAAGAAAAGGAAAAAGAAATCTTGTTTATTGATGCCCGAAACATGGGATATTTAATAAACCGTAAAAACAGAGATTTATCTCAGGAAGACATTGATTTGATTGCAGGAACATACCACAACTGGCGTGCTTCGGCAAGCTCAGCAGCCCTTTACGAAGATGTACCTGGCTTTTGTAAAGCAGCAACAATAGAAGAAGTTGCTAAACTAAACTATGTATTAACGCCCGGCAGATACGTGGGACTGGCTGACGAAGAAGATGATTTTAATTTTGTAGAACGCTTTACAAGTCTGAAAACGGAACTTGAAAAACAAATTGCAGAAGAAGCCGATTTGAATAAAAAGATAGCTGAAAACTTATCAAAAATTATTATTCCAAATGTCATATAACCCTAAGATAAATCATCGGAGATCCATCCGGTTAAAAGGATATGATTATTCGCAGAATGGTTTGTATTTTGTAACAATATGTTGCCATGATAGAATATGTAGATTTGGAGACGTAGGGGCTGGGCTCGCCCCTGCCCAAATGGTATTGAATGAATTCGGACAAATTGCATACAATGAATGGGCGAATTTGCCAAAACGATTTACAAATTTCGAATTAGACGTATTTCAAATTATGCCAAACCATATACATGGAATTATCGTGTTGAATAAATCGTTACGGGGGATCACCTCCGCCCAAAATGATGCGATTGCCAAAAATGATGATAATGTTCCGCAAAATACGGTATACAAGAATGATGCGGTTATCCAAAATGATATGGACACAATTTTAAGGGCAGGGGCAAGCCCAGCCCCTACGACCGTGGCGGCGACAACGAACGCATCGGTTTCCGACATTGTGGGTGCATATAAATCATTGGTGGCAAATGCATGTTTGGAAATATGGAAATTAAAATGGGCAGGTGTCGTAGGGGCAAGCCCAGCCCCTACGATGGGCAAATTGTGGCAACGGAATTACCATGAACACATCATTCGTGATGAACAATCCTATCAATTCATTTCAAATTACATCATCAACAATCCTGCAAAATGGAATGAGGATAAATTTTATAATTCATTACAATCATGAAGTTTGGATTAGAACAAAATACAATTGATAATATAATTTCCGTTTTGGAGCAATATCCAAAGGTGGACAAGGCTTTTGTTTTTGGCAGCAGAGCCAAAGGTAACTACAAGGAAGGCTCTGATATTGATATTGCCATCAAAGGAAATGAATTAAATTTTAACGACGTGCGTAGTTTGGTTGGAAAACTTGATGAGTTGAATCTGATTTATGACATTGACTTGCTGGATTATGCAAAAATTAAAGAACCTGCCCTAAAAGAACATATCGATAGTGTGGGTATTGAGCTTTATAGTAGGTGGAAAGAATATAAGTTAGAAAAAATTACAGAACCAATAAAAGATACATACAACCCTGACGGCAGTGATGATTTTAAATATATTGGATTAGAACACATTGAGCAAGAAACCTTAAGATTAAATTCAATTGGTATTTCTTCTGATGTTACAAGTAATAAATTTAAGTTTCAACCTAATGATATTTTGTTTGGCAAATTACGTCCATATTTTCGTAAGGTAGTCAAGCCTCAATTTGAAGGTATTTGTTCAACTGACATTTGGGTTTTTAGAGCAAAAAGTGAAATTGATCAGAACTTTCTTTTTTACTTTTTAGCAAATAAAGAATTTGTTGATACTGCAAATAGTGGAGAAAGTGGTTCTCGTATGCCAAGAGCAGATTGGAGTCATTTAAAAGAAACTAAATGGAGCATTCCACCCCTCTCAGAACAAGCCGCCATTGCCTCAATACTTAGCAGTTTGGATGATAAAATAGACTTGCTGCATCGCCAAAATAAAACACTTGAACAATTAGCTGAAACGCTATTTAGGCAATGGTTTGTGGAAGAAGCGGAAGAGAGTGAGGTTATAAAGTTAGGAGAAGTAATTAAAACATCATCTGGTGGAACACCATCGCGTTCTAAAATGGAATACTACCATAATGGAACTATCAAATGGGTTAAATCAAAAGAATTACAAGGTAGTTTTATCTTTGATACTGAAGAAAAAATCAACGATGAAGCAGTTAAGAACTCATCTGCTAAATTATTTCCTGCAAACACAATTCTAATTGCAATGTATGGTGCTACAGTTGGTGAGTATGCAATTTTAGCTGAACCTGCGACTTGTAATCAAGCTATTTGCGGATTAATACCCAATGATAATTTCCCATATACATTTTTATTTATTCTAACCAAATACAATAAAGAGAATTTAATTGGTTTGGCAGGTGGTTCAGCTCAACAAAATATTAGTCAGGAACTAATCAAAGATATAGTAATACCAAATTCAATTGACAAGATAAAAGAATTTCACTATATAGTTGAAACCTATTTTGAAAAAATCAAATCAAATCAAACCCAAATACGCACTTTAACCCAAACCCGTGATACGCTTCTGCCAAAGTTGATGAGTGGTGAAGTGAGGGTGGAAATGTAAAAAGATGGCATAAAAAAAGGTTGGCAGTGTCAAAACTGCCAACCTTTTTTTGAATAGCTTATGCAAATTCATTTTCTATTTCTTGTTGAGCATTTTTAATCTCAACTATAAGCTTTAAAATATCTATGTTTTTTGATTTCTTAATTGCAGCTTTCTTCGTAGTTTTGCGCTGTATTTCTACCTGATAAGTTTTGTTGAAAGCTATTTCGAAGCATTTCTTTAGAGCATCACCTCTCAAAGTTCCAGTGCTCTTATCTTCAGACGATTCGAAAGTATATTTTCCAGCCTTTATGTTTAATGCAATAAATTTACCTGTTATACTTAAAGTTTCATCACTTTCAAAGTCAAGAGTTTGCAAGTTGGTGATAATCTTTTTTGCTTGATTAGCATCTATTTGGTTAGAATATGCACTTTTACTAACCACGTTCAAATAGCCTATTTGAAATTTGCTATGAGATTCTTCAACTAACTTCAAAAAGCTTTCGTAATGATTAATAGTGCTTATATCTATTTGTTGAGCATAGTTTTTAAGTGTATCTAAGGTTTTACTTCCAGATATAAATTCAGACATAAATTCAATATATTTGTCGGCACGAGTTGGTGTTCCTTCAAATCCGATTTCCTCATCTACTGGTTTTAAAAGTATTGAAAAGGAAGCAGCACGAGTACTTAAAACATCAAATTTATAGGCGTTTTGAAATTCGATTTTCTTGATTGATTTTTCTTTATTTTCCTTATTCCCTTTTTTTCTAAACTCCTGCTTTTTCTTTTCAATTTTATAAAAGCTATTACCTAAACCATCATTTAAATCAGTAAAGTTATTCATTAATTTACTGAAAAGATGAAGATCCATAGTTCCATATCCAATTTCGTTTCCTCCACTGAAATGTGTTTGCAATATCCCCTTTTTATGTTTCTTAGAGTAATATTTAAGAAATACTTCTTCGGAAGTCTTTTCACAATTGTAGATCGATTTTATTTCAGGTAGATAATCTTCTGGTAAATCTGATATTTGAATTAAGAACGTATTTACTGCTTCAAGATTATCATCCAAATCCAGCACGTAACCAGTTAAAGATCTATTAATTAAAGAATAGAGAGTTGTTTTTTCATTCAAATAATCATTCAATTCTGCTAACTCAACAGGAAATACCATCCAACGATTACAAAAATCATCAACATCAACCCAGTAATATAAATAGTTATCTCCATCATCGTTTGTATAAAACGATAACAGCGGACCGTCAAAGTATATAAGATTATCAATCTTATATAATCCTTTTACAGGAAACGATTCTATTTTTAGGCCTTTTACGGGTTGCATTTTGTAAGTTCTCTTGTTATCTTGTATTTATTATTCAAATCAGTTCCTCTGTATTCAAAAAAACTAAAGTGACCATTTTCTGTTGAATCTGTTCTTGTGCCATCTGTTTCTGATACTTGAAACTCAGCTATACAACATCCAACGGATTTATATATCTTTTTGTTGTCAAAACTTCTTTTTAGAATAAAAACTCCTGCTTCTTTATCACTATCAAAACAAGAAAGAGATGCGTGAGCAATACATTTTATTTCTTTATCTAGTCTTCGTCCTGGTTTAATCTTTGCTATCGGTAGGTTGTTGTTTCTGTGTTCTTTACAATCAGTAGGATGTACAAATCTATATAAAGTTCCATCAAAAGAGTAAAGCTCCTCTGGTGGACATTTTATGTTGCATTCATTTAATGCTTCTATTTCTGTTTGGTATTTATACATTCATAATAAATTTGACTTTGCAAAGGTCGGAATAATTTATGGTGTAAAAAAGCTCAAGAAAATGTTTTATATCATATTTTTCGACATTGTGAAGTTACCATTACATTTTGACAAGCAAAAATAAATAATTGAAGATATTTTTGTATTTTTGTAAAAAGTTATTTCAATGGAGGCAAGGAAGAAACAACACTTTCCATAAATTGTCTCTATTTGAAATCATTAATTGAACCTATAAATAAATCACATTGAAACCCATCACCGAAGATAAAATAGAAACTTTTGCCATAGAAGTGCTTCAATCTATTGGTTGGGAGTACATTCATGGGTTGGCTATTGCTCCAGGAGCAGAGCAAGCCGAAAGAGAAAATTTTGAACAAATTATTCTTATTGATCGGTTGCGCAAATCGGTTGCTGTTTTAAATCCCAATATTCCACAAGACGCACAAGAGCAAGCCATCCAAAAGGTAGTACGTATTTATTCGCCCGAATTGTTGCACAACAATGAGAGCTTTCATCAACTTTTGGTGGAGAAAGTAAAAATTCCCTATCAGCAAAATGGGTTTGAACGCAGTTACGAAGTAGCATTGGTAGATTTTGAAAATCCAATGAACAATACATTCCTGTGCGTAAATCAATTCATTATCGTTGAGAAAAACCAAAACAAACGCCCTGATATCATCCTGTTTGTAAATGGTATTCCATTGGTTGTAATTGAACTAAAAAATGCAACAGACGAAAACGCCACCATGCGAAAAGCGTTTGACCAATTGCAAACCTACAAGGCCACTATCCCAAGCTTATTTACTTATAATGCTATTTGTGTAATATCGGATGGTCATGAATGCAAAGCAGGAAGTGTTTCGGCGGGCTTTTCCCGTTATATGGCATGGAAAACAGCCGACGGCAAAAAAGAAGCTTCACGTTTTGCTCCTCAATTAGACATTCTGTTGAAAGGAATGATGAACCCTTCTACCCTACTGGATTTGGTTCGCAATTTTATTGTTTTTGAAAGCTCATTGTCTGAAACAGGATTATCTGGATTAAAGGACAAACAGGATTCAATAAAAACTATTCTTAAAATTAAAAAATTAGCAGCCTATCATCAATATTATGCAGTAAATAAAGCTGTAGAATCTTCTATTATTGCTTCAGGCGTAAACGGAGACAAACGAGGTGGCGTGGTTTGGCATACGCAAGGTTCGGGGAAAAGTTTAAGTATGGTTTTTTATTCGGGCAAACTGATTACTGCTCCCGAAATGCAAAACCCAACCATTTTAGTTATTACCGACCGTAATGATTTGGACGATCAGCTTTTCGATACTTTTGCCAACTCCAAACAATTACTACGACAAGAACCAGTTCAGGCGAAAGACCGTGAGCATTTGAAAGAATTATTGAAAGTAGCAAGCGGTGGAATTGTATTTGCCACCATTCAAAAGTTCTTGCCCGAAGACAAAAAATCGGTTTACGACCAATTATCAGACCGTAGGAATATTGTAGTTATTGCCGATGAAGCGCACAGAACTCAGTACGGTTTTGAAGCATCCATCAAGGATATAAAAGACAAAGAAACACAGGAAAAAATCGGTCAACGAATTGCCTATGGTTTCGCCAAATATATGCGTGATGCCTTGCCAAATGCAACTTACATTGGTTTTACAGGAACGCCTATTGAGGGCACAGACATAAACACTCCTCAGGTTTTCGGTCAATACGTGGATGTTTATGATATTTCGCAAGCGGTTGCCGATGGCGCAACGGTTCGAATATATTACGAAAGCCGATTGGCAAAAGTAAATTTAGATGAGGAAGGCAAACGATTAATCAAAAATTTCGAAGATAGTTTAGACCAGGATATTGATGTTACCGACCAACAGAAAGCAAATGCAAAATGGACTACACTGGAATCCATTGTTGGAAGTAACAGAAGATTGAAAAACTTAGCCAAAGACATTGTAAGCCACTTTGAACAACGTCAGAAAGTATTTGAAGGCAAGGCTATGATTGTGTCGATGAGCCGCAGAATTGCAGCCGAATTATACAAAGAACTGATATTGCTGAAACCCGAATGGCATGATGATGATTTCAATAAAGGGGTGTTGAAAGTGGTAATGACTTCTTCGTCATCAGATAAAATGGTATTTGACGAGGAAGATCCAACAGCTTTGGTTATTCCAAAAGAAATGCGCACTACCAAAGCGGATAGAAAAATTCTTTCGGACAGAATGAAAGATGAAAATGATTCATTAAAGATGGTCATTGTATGCGATATGTGGCTCACAGGTTTTGATGCGCCTTGTTTGAATACTTTGTACATTGATAAACCGATGAAAGGACATAGCCTAATGCAAGCCATAGCAAGGGTTAACCGTGTTTACAAAGACAAACCGGGTGGTTTAATTGTTGATTATTTGGGAATAGCAAATGACTTAAAAAAGGCTCTTTCTTTTTATTCTGCTGCGGGAGGACAAGGAGAACCAACGCTGGATATTTCAAAAGCGATTGAATTGATGAATGAAAAATTCGAAATCGTTCAACAATTCTTTAATGAAAAAGCAAAAACACAACATGATATAGTTGCCGAAGAACCGGAAGCTTACTATGCCAATAGTTTTAAGTTCAATTACAAACGGTTTTTTCATGTTGAAGCAAAAGAAAAATTATCCATCATATTGCAAGCCGAAGAACATATTTTAGGGTTGGAAGATGGCAAAACTCGTTTTATAAGGGAAGTAACTTTATTAAGTCAAGCTTTTGCGTTGTCGATCCCAAACGAAAGTGCAATGAACATCAAGGATGATATTGCTTTCTTTCAAGCAGTAAAAGCACGACTAGTAAAATTTGAAGGTCCCGGAGGCGGAACTGGTAAGTCGGATATAGAAATTGAAACTGCCATAAAACAGATTGTTGACGAGGCCTTGAGTTCTGATAAAGTAATTGATATTTTTGAAGCAGCAGGTATTGATAAACCCGAAATATCAGGATTAGAAGTCCTTTCTGATGAATTCCTTATGGAAGTGAAAGGAATGAAGCACAAAAATCTGGCGTTGGAATTGTTGAAGAAGTTATTGAATGACGAAATAAAAATACGTTCGAAAACCAATTTAGTAAAGAGTAGAAAGCTATTGGAAATGTTGGAAGGTGCAATCAAACGCTACCAAAACAACTTACTGACAACGGCTGAAATAATTCAGGAACTTATCAATATTGCAAAAGAAATTAAAGAAGCCGACAAAGAAGGTGAACGACTTGGATTGACCAAAGACGAAGTTGCTTTTTACAATGCGTTGGAGGTAAACGACAGTGCAGTACAGGTTATGGGGGATGACCAATTAAAACAAATTGCCAGAGAAATAACCGATAAGGTTAGAGCAAATGCAACGATAGATTGGACAATAAGAGAAAGTGCAAGAGCTAAATTAATGGTATTGGTAAAACGCACACTTACAAAATGGGGCTATCCACCCGACAAACAAGCTAAAGCTATAGAGACAGTTTTAAAACAAGCTGAACTAATGGCGGACTTCTTTACAAGTGAATAAACTAAAACGGAAAGATTAATCCCACGCTAGCGCGGTTCTGTGAACCGTGCCAACAATAATAAAGCCAAAAGGCACAGGTTACAAACCTGCGCCAGCGTGAGTTCCGCAGTCAGACAGTGTGGCTCGTGGGCGGTGGCGGCTAGCCCTATCCGTTATGGCCAATAGTAAAAAAAAAGTATATAATAAAATCTTTGAATGACTGGCCGTTTGACTAGATTAACATAATGGATGTACCACAGTGCAAGATTTCTGTTGTATTAGATATATTTGATTTCAGAACACATGCAGTTTTACAATATTTCAGCAAATAATCTCCAAGAAATTTAATAACCATTAATACTATATAGATATGAAATT
>JAAFGX010000110.1 GCA_010365115.1 Paludibacter sp. | reverse complement strand
GAAAGCCTTCCGCAGGCGGAATTTGCAATCGGCATTAACAACAGTAGACATTTAAAACAGATTGGACTGTTTTAAATGTACAGTTGGTATAAGATAATTGGAATTGGATAATTTCCACTTTCAAATTGTACTTTTTACCTTTGAATTGATATACTTATTGAAATAGAATATTCAAAAAAAAACAGCATTCAAAAAATGAATGCTGTTTTTAAATAATATGTTTTTTATTTTATTCGGCGTAACGAATAATAGTTTGTGCTCTGTCAGGTCCAACCGAAACGATTTTAATCGGAACTTCCAGTTCTTCTTCCAAAAAGCTTAAGTAAGCATTGAATTCCTCAGGAAATTCGTCTTCACTTTGCATTTTTGTCATGTCAGCCTTCCAACCAGGTAATTCTACATAAACAGGTTCAGAGCCATCAGCCAGATCATAAGGAAATTGTTCCACTTCTACACCGTTTATTTTATAAGCAACACAAGCTTTTATGGTTTCGAAAGTGTCCATTACATCACTTTTCATCATAATCAATTGTGTGACACCGTTTATCATTACAGCATATTTCAACGCTACTAAATCAATCCAGCCACAACGACGTGGACGACCCGTTACTGAACCAAATTCGAAGCCGATTTTGCGCATTTGGGCTCCTGTTTCATCAAACAATTCGGTAGGGAAGGGACCACTACCCACACGGGTGCAATAGGCTTTGAAAATGCCGAAAACATCTCCGATGTTGCCCGGAGCAACTCCCAAACCTGTACAAGCTCCAGCGCAAATGGTGTTTGAAGAAGTTACAAATGGATATGAGCCAAAATCGATATCGAGCATTGTACCCTGTGCACCTTCTGCCAATACTTTTTTATCTGTTTTCAAAGCGTTGTTCACAAAATGTTCACTGTCAATCAGGTCAAAGCGTTTTAAGCATTCAATACCTTCGAACCATTCTTTTTCCAATTCAGGCAGATTATATTCAAAATCGTACTGGCTCAGAATTTCTTTGTGGCGTGTAATTGCAGCATTATATTTTTCTTCGAAATTATGGAGAATATCACCCACACGTACTCCGTTACGACTTATTTTATCGGTATAAGTTGGTCCGATACCTTTTCCGGTAGTTCCGATTTTGTCAATTCCTTTTGCCGATTCGTAAGCGGCATCAAGCAAGCGGTGAGTGGGAAGTATTAAATGCGCTTTTTTTGATATTTTCAGACGATCTGTTAATGGATGACCCGATTTTTCAAGTGCTTCTACTTCGGCTTTGAATAATGCTGGATCGAGCACAACTCCATTTCCAATTACATTGATTTTATCGCCTTGAAAAATTCCGGATGGAATTGAGCGTAATACAAACTTTTTTCCTTCAAATTCCAGTGTGTGTCCGGCGTTTGGTCCACCCTGAAAACGTGTAATAAGGTCATAATTAGGGGTAAGTACATCTACAACTTTCCCTTTCCCTTCATCTCCCCATTGGAGACCTAATAAAACATCTACTTTCATTTAATTGATTGGAATATATGTTATTGAATAATTTATTTCTATTTATTTGGCATGTTTCAATTCATCCTTACACTTGCTGCAAAGTCCGAACAGGTAAAGTGAATAATGTGACATCTGAAAATGTGCAAATTGACGCGATTGTATTGCTACTCGTATTTGCTTGTCTGAAAATTCTTTTACTTTCCCACAATGACTGCAAATCAAATGATGATGTGTAGTATTGCCAAATGCTTTTTCGTATTGGGCAAATTGTCCACCCAATTGATGTTTGATTATTAGCCTGCATTCTTGTAACAATTCAAGCGTATTATAAACTGTTGCCAGACTTACCCGATAGTCACTTTGCATGATGTTATACAAAATATCGGCATTAAAGTGACCTTCATATGAATATATACGTTGCAAAATAGCATATCGCTCGGGAGTTTTGCGATGATGATGTTTTTTGAGGTATTCGGTAAATATCTCTTTTATTTCTTCGTATGAAATTTCTTCTTTCATTTATTTACAATGTGACCAACAAAAGTACAACTATTACATTATTTAATACTATAAAATATCCAAAAATAATATTTCTTGTTTCACTTCGTTAGAAATATACTGTTGGGAAATAACTGAATTGTCAGAATAATGCTCAATTTTTTTCAAAATGGAAGTTGCAGTTTCTTTGTTAATTCTACACAGCCTGCTTAAACAAAGTCCCAACGCTTTATAAAGATGCAAATTGTCTGTTATTGATAATTCTAATCCTTTGCTAATAATATTATTGATTTCGTCATTGCTTAATCTGTTGGTAATTCGAGCCGCCAAAATAAATCCGGTAATTTGTGTCCAAATATTTGTTGAATAAATCCATTCCAATACCAATAAATTGGCAAAAGAAAGTTTGCAAAACAAATTCATAGTTAATTGCTCGATTATTTCAATCTGATTAAAACTTTCTATCCATTTTTTAGCCGTTTCTTTTGTAAAATACTCGACTGGTTCAAGCAAAGAGGCCATTATCATTGTTTCCCGAATCTGAAGATTCCAAAGATGTTTTGCCAGATCGTGATTTGGGCTGTATTCCGAAGCTATTTCTTTTATACGGGGAATGGAAACGCCAAAGTTTTGTTTGTAAATAAGACCACTCTGTGTCATCTTGTCGGCTACGATTCCATTCATCGAAAGACGGATTTTTCGTTTTATTTCTGTTGTCTGCGCTTCTATTTTTGGTGTAATAAGACTATATTTCATTTTCTTTTTTATCTTTATTCGTTGGGAGTAAACCCTTTGCAAAAAATCCTTGTTTTTTTCTTGAAAATAGTTGCATAAATTCAAATGCTGTATTATCTTTGTACTCGCTAAACATGGTGGTTGTAGCTCAGTTGGTTAGAGCGTCGGTTTGTGGTACCGAAAGTCGCGGGTTCGAGCCCCGTCTCCCACCCATATTTTAAAGCTCATTAAAAGGAAGAACTTTTCAGTTCTTCCTTTTTTGTTTTTTGTCCGGTTTTTCAACTGTTTTTTTGTCAACAATATCAGTTCCTTTGTATAAATCCACAAAATCGTAACCAGCTCTTGAAAGCTCTATTAATAAGGAATACAGGCGCGGATAAAATTTGTCCCCACGTCGTTTGTCTGTACCAATATGAAATAACATGATATTTCCATTTAGTCCATCTTTTGCTTCAACTTGTATTATTTTGTTGAAAATTTCTATGCTCGAAAAATAACTCGCCCTCATTTCCGGTACTGTGTAGTCGGCATTCGAAAGTGTTCCGGGAGTGAAATTTACCAACTGAATCCCCGCTTCTTTACTCCATTGGCTAATGCTATCGTTAAACCATTCGAACGGTGGCAAGAAAAATGGCGCATCTTGTTTCGTAATACCAAATTTTTCCATTGCTTTATAATTTGCTCTCAGATCGTTTAAGAAAACCGATTTGTTTACAAACATGGAATCGCGATTTTGCCATGAACTATATAATAAATGTTTGTCGGAGTGGGCGCCTAGAAAATGATTGTCTTTTTTTAGTCTTTTAATAATTTTCGAAAAACGACGATTGCGATAAAAGTCACCTGTAAAAAAGAATGAAGCTTTAATATTCAGTTTCTTCAACGTTTTACTTATCGTTTTGTAGCCATCAGCATATTCATGTCCTGAGAATACAAGGCTAATTTGTTTTTTGCTTTTATCGGTACGGGTAATTCCGCCAAATGTATATTCGTTTTTATCAGATGTTTTGTCATTCACGCCATCCTTTTGTTTTCCCGATAAAAGATACGTCAACGATGCTGTGCCATCCATGGTTGGTTCGTTGGTAGAATAATCTGCATAATCGTCGTGATAAACAGCCCAATCGGATTGGAATCGTTCATATTGATCCGGTTTAGATAAATGTACTCCCAACAAACTATTGTAAATGCTTTTGTAAACAGGTCCGTCAACCAACCCACCCGAGAGCGTAATATTTTTAGTATGCCATAAAGCGGAATGAGGATCAGCAGGTGTATCACCATTTTTTGGCAACCCAATTATCATGCTTGTTCCCCAAGGATTGCGGCCAAACAACCAATCGGTAAGAGCCGTCTCCATTTCCAGATAAGAAGAATCGTTGGTAATGGTTCTGTATAATCTGCATTGCGAAGCCAGGGCTGTTACTAGATTATTCGAACACCAAATGAACGGAACGCCTACACTAAATGGGTTTTCGGAAGCGCGCAAACTCATTCGCTGAATTCCATTGAGCATATTTTGCAAAAATTCTTTTTGATAACGTGGATTTTCAACGTTTGCCAACATATAATGACCAATGTTGATAAATGGATACCATTGATAATGGCGCGCCGTGTCTGAACACAACCAGGGCGTGATTGGTTCCATTCGTCCGTAATTAGCTGCGTCACGTAGATAATTGCTGTTGTAAGTCAATCGATATAATTGTGTAGCTGCCAATTCCATGTCGTCCGTCCAATTATCTTCTTCGTAGAAATAGGGTGATTTTCCCGGAACTGTTTGACATACTCCGGGATTCTTCATGCCATATTCATACGCTTCAATGGCTTTTGCACTTAAGGAATCGGCAAATGAAGGATATAAAGTAGTAAACGTGTTGGCTCCCAATGCAAATGCGGAAGCATATTTTCCGGCAATGGATGCAATTCCGGTTGAGCGGTTTTTATTTGTAAATAATCCTTGCGGTTTTCCAGTGGCTAAATAAACAGGTCGTCCTTTTCCTTCTCCCCATCCGTAATCAACTTTGTCTTCGTATGGCAATCTAAATGAAGCATGGTCACGATCGTCGGCAATTTGGTGATAAAGTGTGTCTTTTTTTGGGTACATTTTTAGCAACCAATCCAAACCCCATTTTGCTTCATCTAAAATGTCAGGAATGCTGTTCGAGTTCTGTTTTCCGTTTGCATCGTAGGTATCAGAAAATGCTGTAGGATTCATTTGGTATGCAAAAAGCAGTTGATAAATGGCATTTGCCGATGTGGTTCCGTATTGCAAATAATCAGATGCATCGTGCCAACCACCCCGAACATCAATCATTTTTTCAACGAATGGTTCAATTTTTGGGATATCTTTATTCCTTTTAGAAGTTTTATTTGTTGAAACTATTTTTTTTTCACCAACAGATATGGACTTTATCTCTTCACCATTTACTACATATCCATCAAATTGGTGACAAATAGTATCGAGAACTGGATTGAAACCACATCGTTGCTGGCGCATATAATTCAATAAAAAATCTGCAGAGCCAAGGTATACATTTTTATTGATGTGAATGGTGGGTGAATAGATAAGTCCTGCTTTGATATAAAATGCACCTTGAAGTTGAAAGCTCGAAAAGTCAAGAATATAAGAGCTTTTATAGGATAAAAACTCGCCCTTGGAGTTTACACTGGCAAGTACCGCCAGAATTTCGTTTGTAAGAGCATCGTGAATGCTGAATTGAGTAATATTTTGTGGAGTTTCACTAATAAAAACTGCTTTTTTTAACGATATTGGCAGGTAGCCCAATTGGTTTATGCGAATCCATGCATCTATTCCATAAGAGTACAAACTTATGCAAAAAATGGACATGAATACGAAAATAAACCTTTTTGTCATGATTAAAGGGCTTTTTTTGCAAATGTAGCGGAAATAATCGAAATAACAAATGAAAAATTATTGAGAAAAAAATATTACTTTTGTAGCTAATTTTATTTTGTCAATTTACATTATAATCCAAAAGAAATGAAAGTATTAAAATTCGGTGGAACGTCCGTAGGTTCAGCCGCTCGTATGAAAGACGTTGCTAAGCTGATTTGTGATGGTGAACAAAAAATTGTTGTTTTGTCGGCCATGTCCGGTACAACGAACAGTTTGGTTGAAATTTCAGAATATCTTTATAAAAATAATATCGCAGGTGCTTATGAGCGTATTAATGCATTGGAACAGAAATATTTTGATGTCATTGAAGATCTGTATTCAACTGCCGAATATAAAGTAGAAGTAAAAAAAGAACTCAAATCTCATTTTGAATATTTACGTTCATTTTCGAAATCAGTTTTTACTTTATTCGAAGAAAAAGCTATTTTGGCTGAAGGTGAATTACTTTCAACAACAATATTTCAACTGTATTTGAAAGAAAAAGGTGAAAATTGTGCACTACTTCCTGCTTTGGAATATATGCGTATCGATAAAAATGCTGAACCGGATACCGCCTTTATTGCTGAAAACCTAACAAAACAATTGGCTTTACAGCCTGATATGATGATTTATATCACTCAGGGTTTTATCTGTCGTAATTTTTATGGAGAAATTGATAACCTTCAACGTGGTGGAAGCGATTATTCCGCTTCGTTGGTTGGCGCTGCAGTAAAAGCAGATGAAATTCAGATTTGGACCGACATAGATGGAATGCACAATAATGATCCCCGTTTTGTTGAAGGTACAAAGCCTGTTCCAGTGCTGCATTTCGAAGAAGCTGCTGAATTGGCTTATTTTGGTGCGAAAATTCTACACCCCACTTGTATTCTACCTGCAAAGTTAAATAACATCCCTGTTCGATTGCTCAATACAATGGATCCAAATGCTGCTGGAACCATGATTTCTAATCAAAGTAAAAAAGGAAAAATTGAAGCAGTAGCAGCTAAAGATGGAATTACCGCAATTAAAATAAAATCTGGACGCATGTTGTTGGCGCACGGTTTTTTGCGTAAAGTGTTTGAAATTTTCGAATCCTACCACACGCCAATCGATATGGTGACAACTTCTGAAGTAGGCGTTTCTGTTTCAATAGACAATGCAAAACGTTTGGACGAAATTGTAAACGAATTGAAAAAATTCGGCACAGTAACCGTTGATAGAGAAATGGTAATTGTTTGTGTTGTGGGTGATATGAATGTTGAAAATATTGGTTTTCAGGCGAAAGTGGTGAATGCAATGAGTGAGATTCCTGTACGAATGATATCTTACGGTGGAAGTAATTACAATATTTCATTCCTTATTAAAGCAGAAGATAAAAAACGTGCGTTAAATGCACTGAGTGCTGCACTTTTTAATTGATAGTTGACATTTTAAAATTAAATGTCTTCGTTCAATTGGTATTAAAAGTCGTTATTGGCTTGTTTTTTTAACAAGCTTGTAACTTGTAACTAATTACATGTAACTAATTATGATTAAAGCAAAATATCCTCTCGATAAATTCAGCGAAATACAAACTCCATTTTATTATTATGACTTGGATGTGCTTCGTACTACACTCGACGAAATAACTCTTCATGCAAAGAAAAATGATTTTCATGTGCATTATGCTATGAAAGCCAATGTGAATTCAAGCGTTTTAAAAGTAATAAAAGAAGCTGGATTAGGTGCCGATTGCGTGAGTGGAGGAGAAGTGGAAGCGGCTTTGAATGCAGGCGTTTCTGCATCAAAAGTAGTTTTCGCCGGAGTTGGAAAAGCTGACTGGGAAATAAATTTGGGACTTGAAAACGACATTTTTTGCTTCAATGTGGAGTCGGTTCCTGAGTTAGAAGTGATAAATGAACTGGCTGCTGTCAAAAATAAATGTGCTAATGTGGCTTTGCGCATTAATCCGAACGTGAGTGCGCACACTCATCATTATATTACTACAGGATTAAGTGAGAATAAATTTGGCATCAATATGTCTGATTTAGATCATGTTATTGATTTATTCCCATCTTTAAAAAATGTAAAACTTATTGGAATTCATTTTCATATCGGATCTCAAATTACCGATATGACTTCGTTTCAGGGTTTATGTGTACGTGTGAATGAACTTCAACAATACTTTATTACAAAAAAAATAAAACTGGAGCATATTAATGTTGGTGGCGGCTTAGGGATAAATTACGAGCATCCTAATCATTTTCCCATTCCTGATTTTGAAGCATATTTCAAAATTTTCCGCGATCATTTGCAATTATTGGAACATCAAACATTGCATTTTGAACTTGGCAGGGCAGTGGTTGCACAATGTGGAAGCTTAATTTCTCGTGTTTTATATATCAAACAAGGTAGCTCAAAGAAATTTGCCATTCTGGATGCTGGTTTTACCGAATTAATCCGTCCGGCTTTGTATCAGGCTTATCACCATATCGAAAATTTATCGTCGGATCTTCCAACCGAGCCGTATGATGTGGTTGGGCCAATTTGCGAATCGTCCGATACTTTTGCAAAAGGATTTGTTATGAATGAAACCAAGCGTGGCGATATTATTGCATTGCGTTCGGCTGGAGCATATGGTGAGATTATGGCTTCGCAATATAATTTGCGCAAATTGCCAAAAGCGTATAATTCTGATGAGTTGCTAAAATAATCCATAATTAAGAAAATAACAATTTCATATTGTAAATTTATTTTTGCTCAAAAAAACTTGTATGATTGAATTTTCCGGTTTTTCTTTTTCGTTGGTTGAATTAATTTTGACAGCAATACTGCTGTTAGCATTTGTTTATCAACTTTACTTTTATTTTCATTATTTGAATGGTGTTTTAAGACTCCGCACGAAAATAAAGAAAAATAAAATCACTTTCCTTGACGAAAAGCCTCCGGTTTCAGTTATTATTTGTGCTAAAGATGAAGCTGAAAATTTACGAAAATTTCTACCTTTTGTGCTTCACCAAGATTATCCTGAATTTGAAGTAATTGTAATTAACGATGGTTCTACTGATGAGACTGATCAATTGTTGAATGATCTGTGTATTGAATACCCAAACCTTAGAACCACTTTTGTCCCCGTTGGAGCAAATAATAGGAGTACAAAAAAACTTGGTCTAACATTAGGTATAAAGGCTTCAAAATATGAGTTATTGCTTTTTACCGATGCCGATTGTATGCCCGAGAACAAGAACTGGATTGCAAGTATTGCAAATAATTTTACGCCTGAAACTGATTTTGTGTTAGGTTATGGTGCCTATTTTTACAAGAAAGGGCTTTTGAACCGTTTGATTTCATACGATACTTTGTTTATTGCTTTACAGTATATGGGAATGGCTGCTGCTCGGAAACCCTACATGGGAGTTGGGCGGAATCTGGCTTATCGTAAGGAGACTTTCTTTGCTCAAAAAGGATTTGCATCTACATTGCATCTTTCTTCGGGTGACGATGACCTGATGGTAAATAAAGCTTGTACGCCACGAAATACCCGTATAGAAATTGCACCCGACAGTGTAACGTGGTCGGAGCCAAATACTACTTTCAAAGGTTGGCTTTTTCAAAAGGAGCGTCATTTATCTGTTTCCAGTTTTTATAAAAGTTCTAGTAAGCTCAGAATCGCCATCGAACCAATTGTGCGTGCATTGTTTTATGCGTCACTTATTTTTACCATTTTAGTAGGAAGTCTATATACCATTATATTAGCGGGTGTTTTATTCCTCGTCCGTTTTATTATTCAGTTGTCCATAATTAATAGTTCTGCTAAGCATTTCGGCAATAGAAAGTTCTTTTTTTTGTTGCCCGTATTTGACATCTATTTACCATTGCTTAATCTTTATATTCTTACGTTTGGAAGAATGAAAAATAAAGGTAAGACCGTAAGGTGGAAATGATTATAGGGTTATCAAAAATGTATTATATGAAAGCAGGATTACAAATAGTAATTCTGTTTTTTTTTACCCTCAATGTCAAATAAAATGCGTTTGTTACTTTCCTGAAATTTTGAAACTAAGTAATTGAAAATTATTATTGATAGGTTGTTTTGGAAAAACTTTCAGAGAATTGTAACCTGTCTACCGCAGGCAGGCTTGTAACTAAATACTTGTAAATATTTATATTAGATTTGAATTAAAATTCTTGAATTTTATTAATTTGTACTGTGTTATTTGATTTTAGTCTTTTGTAAATTTTTCACAAAACTCTACATGTTTACTTCATGAGTGAATTATTATTCATTAAATTTATAATATTTTCAATATTTTTGAACAGGAATCTATAAAATTTGTTTTACTAAATAATGTCAATTTGTAACACGTTTATAACTAATTTCGAATTATTATTCAGTTAATAAATTGACAATTAATATTGATAAGTTGAAATTAACGTAAAAAAGTTAATATGAGTTCTAAGAACATCATAAAAATAACATGTAGTTGGTATAATTATAAAAAAAGGTTAAATATAAATGTTATTATGGGTTAATAATTATTTTTTATGTAAATTTGCAGAAATTATGAAGAAAACGACTATTTGGATACTTATCATTTCTATGCTATTGACGCTTGTAGGGTTAATAGTTATACAAGCACGATATGTCCGTTCAAATGCCGAGATGATAGAAAGTCAGTTCAATGATAATGTACAGCGTAGTTTATTTCAAACAGTTAGTTTAGTGGAAGAAAATGAAGCGTTGGAATATCTTAGTCAAACCCTTGAAGGAACTGATTATCGAATTAATAAGAATAAGCTATTAAGTATTGAAGCTCAAAATGCTTCGTTGAAAAATGATCTTGATAGTATGACTGAAAATTTGAAATTAACTTCTGAGCAGATAAATCGGCCTACAATACGTTTGTCGACACGACATGGTAAAGCAACAATAGAAGAAACATCACGATATTTGCAAGACAAGTTTCAACAAAATTTTTCTCGTTCTAAAACAATCTTAGATCAGGCAGTATTCAGATGGATAAAAGCAACCGACAAAAAAGAAATTAGTGAAAGAGTAAATTTCGATGATTTAGATGGGATTTTGGAAAAAGTATTGGTAAACAACGGAGTGTTGTTGCCATTTTATTACTCCATTGTCGATAAACAAGGAAAAGTTATTTATAAATGTCACAAAGATATTCATCAGGATGTAGTAAATACAAAAAATAATGTTTACACACAAAAACTTTTTCCTTTAGAGGATTCGAACCGTGCAGCGTACCTACAAGTTATTTTTCCGACAAAGCAAAATTATATTTTAAATTCAATGAATTTGCTTTTTCCTTCTATAGCACTCGTTTTAGTCATATTGTGTGTGTTTATTGTGGCTATAGTTATCATTTTCAGACAAAAGCAATTGAACAATATTAAAAACGATTTTGTTAATAATATGACTCATGAATTTAAAACACCAATATCGACAATTTCATTGGCTTCACAAATGCTTCAGGACCCCAGTGTAGGCAAAACACCTGAGACGTTGAAGCAAATTTCAAATGTTATACGTGATGAAACAAAGCGGTTGAGTTTTCAGGTAGAAAAAGTATTACAAATGGCCATTTTTGAAAGAGAAAAGTCAACTCTTAAACTAAATGAGATTAAAATTAATTCATTAATAAAGGACATTACAAATAATTTCTCTTTAAAAGTAACCAGTAAAGGTGGAAAAATAACCACTACACTTGATGCTTTACATGATGTTGCATTGATTGATGAAGTGCATTTCACAAACGTAATTTTTAATTTGATGGATAATGCTCTTAAGTACTGCGATAAACCGTTGCTTTTAACGGTAGAAACCTGGAATGAAAAGGAAAACCTGTTCATCAGTATTGAGGACAACGGAATTGGAATAATTAAAGATGATTTAAAACGAATTTTCGAAAAATTTTATCGGGTATCAACTGGAAATCTACATAATGTAAAAGGGTTTGGTTTGGGTTTGGCTTACGTCAAAAAAATTATATCCGAACACCGTGGCACCATTAAAGTAGAGAGTGAAGTTAATATCGGTACTAAATTTACTATAATAATACCAACACTTAAAAATTACGAATTATGACAGACGAAAAAGTAAAAATCTTGTTGTGCGAAGATGATGAAAATCTTGGCATGCTTCTCAGAGAGTATTTGATTACTAAAGGTTATGATGCAGATTTGCAACCAGATGGAGAAGCTGGTTACAAAGCTTTCTCGCGTAACAAATACGATTTATGTGTATTTGATGTAATGATGCCTAAAAAAGACGGATTTGCTTTGGCTGCCGATGTTCGTGCATTGAACTCCGAAGTGCCAATCGTTTTCCTCACTGCAAAATCGATGAAAGAAGATATTCTACAAGGATTTAAACTGGGTGCCGACGATTATTTGTCAAAACCATTCAGTATGGAAGAATTGTTGTATCGTATCGAGTCAATTTTACGTCGCGTAAAAGGTAAAAAAGCGAAAGATGTGGTAACTTATACAATCGGAGCATTTATTTTTGATGCTCAGAAACAACTCCTGACTTTTGAAGGAGAGTCTAAGAAATTGACCACCAAAGAATCGGAATTACTGAATTTATTAGCAGCAAATGCAAATAGTATTTTGGAACGTAATTTTGCATTAAAAACAATTTGGGTTGATGATAATTACTTTAATGCTCGTAGTATGGATGTGTATATCACCAAATTACGTAAATTATTGAAAGATGATCAAAACGTAGCTATCATTAATATCCACGGAAAAGGTTATAAATTGATTACCCCGCAAGTAAAAGAAGATTAATCTGGATGTATGTCTGATATAAAAAACCGCTTTTAATAAGCGGTTTTTTTTACTTGGCCCTACTGGAATTATAAAATAAGATTTGTTATTTGGAATAAACTTATCATAATACATTTTTGTTCTTATAAATAGATAGGATTAATTTTTTAAAAAAAAATATCTGTTTCTAAATATATAAAAATCAAGCAAATACGAAAAGAACAGCTTTGATAACAGGTGCGTTAAGTGGAATAGGGTTGGAGTTTGCTCATCTTTTTGCGTCAAATGGTATGAATTTGGTATTGATTGACTTTTTAAAAGAAAAATTAGATTCGAATAAACTAAAATTGGAAAAACAATATGGAGTTATTGTTTATAATATTGGTATAGATTTGACTGAACTAAATGTGGCAAAGGATATTTATAATGAATTAAAATATAAAAAAATTCATATTGATTATTTGATAAATAATGCGTGTTTTTGCGATTTCGGTCACTTTGCAGTTGCAAATTGGAAACAGCAAATAAAAATGATTAATATGAATGTGGCTGCATTGACTTATCTGACTCGTTTGTTCCTTCCAGATATGATAAATGAAAAATACGGGAAAATTCTGAATTTTGCTTCAATAGCTTGCTTTCAGGTCGGACCTGACATGTCAGTTTTTTTTGCTACTAAAGCCTACGTTTTAAGTTTTTCTGAGGCTATTGCCAATGAGCTGAAAGGAACTGGCGTTGTCGTAACCGTTTTATGTTCGGATGTTGATGAAAGTTTATTTAAAAATATGTTAGAACTTGACAGTGGTAAATTGAATAATGGAAACAAGCTTACTCCGAAAGGAATTGCTAAGTTTGGTTATTCCATGATGATGAAAGGACGAAGTGTTGTGGTTCATGGTTTTATGAACAAAATTTTGACACATTAGATTCATTTTACGTCTAAAAGTTTTATTGCTAAATTAGTACGAAAGAAGTTATAATAATTCCATTTTGCCGAAAATTTGAAATTTTATAGTTGATTTATCTTCTTTAAAAAAGCACTTATCTAAAAAAAACATACTTTTTTTAGATAATTTTGAAAAAACATAGCGTTTTATAATTTTATAAGATTATCTTTGCAGGACATTAAAATAATAATTATCAACAATGAGTAAAGGAACAGTAAAATTCTTCAATGAATCAAAAGGATTTGGATTTATTAGCGAAGAAGGTTCAAACAAAGAACATTTTGTACACATTTCGGGATTAATTGATCAAATTCGTGAAGGTGATACCGTAGAATTTGATTTGCAAGAAGGCAAAAAAGGATTGAATGCCGTAAATGTCAAAGTAATTTAGTATATACTAATTGGCGTTTTTGTCACATCAGAAAAGTCTACCATTATTTTGGTAGGCTTTTTTTTTTATATTTTTTAAATTTTTGTCATTTTTACAAAATAAAAATCTGGAAGAAATAATACAAAAACGGGTACGAAAATAGAATAATCTGGCTCTATAACGAATAAGGTGGGTAATCAATTTTTCCTTATTCACTGATTTGATTTATTTTGTTCAAATTAGACTCCAGAGGAGTCATCTGTG
>JAAFGX010000012.1 GCA_010365115.1 Paludibacter sp. | reverse complement strand
GATCAGAGAGGATTAATAATGATATAAAGATACTAATAATCAATTGATTATGCAAATATATTGAATGTTTTTTATTTTAGTAAAGTAGAATTAAGAAGAACATAAATCTTTAATATCATGGGTTTTGAAGATATTTCTTTCTTTCAAATAAAATATTTGAAAATTTTGATGTCAATAATGTACATTAAAATAAGATTAATTTTGTACTTTTGTCACAGAATTTGGTATCGAAACAATCATCATTGATTCGATAAAAGGGAATCCGGTCTAATTCCGGAACAGTACCCGCTGCTGTAAGCTCCAAAGCCCCTCCAACCTCCCCACAAGGGAGGCTCAGAGAGAAAAACGTTTTGAACAACACTTTTGCCACTGGTATTCAGTTGACAGTTGACAGTTAAAAATTGATAGTTTCTAAAACTAATCTCTAATTGACTAATTAACCAATCAACCAATCGGGAAGGCGTTCAAAATCGGGAGTAAGTCAGAAGACCTGCCATATTTAACAATTTGTTTTTGCTTTCGGGATTAATAGCAAAAAGAATCTGGACACATCCGTGCGTACTTTTTCTTCTTTTTTATTGTTGCATCCAGCAATAGATACATCCTGTGCATTTACATATTGTTTCATTATTGAATTGTATTTATCTATTTAATAATCAATAATATAAAAAAAATGAAAAAAAACAATTTATTTTTAGTAGTAGTTGCATTTGCACTTTTTATGGTTTCGTGTAAAAATGAAACTGACCTTATCTCAAAAGTAGTAGATTTTGAAGATGTAGTTTTAAATTCGGATAGTGTTTGGAATGGATCTGATTTATCAGGTAAAAAAACCAATGAAATTGCTTTTGATTCACCAATTACTAATTATTATGGATCTTTTTCCTCAGACAGTGTGAAATTCGAAAACGTTTATACCTCTGAATGGTTTTCTTGGAAAGGATTTGCTTGCTCAGCAAAAACTGATACTGTTACATTCGGAATGAAAAACCAATATAGTCCTATTGCAGGAGCTGGAGCATTAAAATCCAAAAAATATGCTGTAGCTTTTGATTCTGCTTCAATTATTTGCCCTAAAAACACAACTGGTAATTTTAAAATCAAAAGCATGATGTTGACAAATTCAACATGGAGCTACAAAGTTATGTTAAATGGAAGCGACTTTGGTCATAAATTTTCTCAATCGACAGACAAAGGAAAAGGAGATTGGTTTAAAGTTATAATTAAAGGTTATAAATCATCTTTTGTTACCGGAAGTATGGACTATTATTTAGCTGACTTTAGAAATGGGAAATCATTTATATCGAAAACATGGGTAAAAGTAGATCTAAGTTCGCTAGGAGAAGTTGACCGGGTTAGCTTAACGTTTGATTCAAGTGATAAAGCTTATGGCTATATTAATAATCCAACTTATGTTTGTGTTGACAATATCGAATTTGAGCAAACTGTAGAGGATATGAAATAATGAAAAAAACAGTATGAATCTTTGCTTTTATCTGCCATAATATTTGCATTTCATACTAAAATCCGGGTCATTTTTGATCCGGATTATTTTTTTTTCATTTTTTTTTGTATAATACATTTCTGAAAATGAATGGACTACCCTTTTTGTAAAAAAAATATATACACTTTCGTTTGCAAATTCCCGAAAAAGCAGTACTTTTGTGCCCGGGTAAGTCCTACACGACCAGCTCCCTTTGAACTCCCCCAGGGCTTGACCGCAGCAAGGGTAAAAGGTCGTAGCGGTGCGATGTAGGGTGCTTACCCGTTTGCCTCTTTAGCTCAGTTGGCCAGAGCACGTGATTTGTAATCTCGGGGTCGTTGGTTCGAATCCGACAAGAGGCTCAAAAAAAATCTGTTTCGTTTATCGAAACAGATTTTTTCTTTTTTACAGCAATTCCTTCAGTTTATCTACAAATTCATTGACATCTTCTTCGGTGGTATCAAACGAACACATCCAACGTTGTTCGTGGGTTTGTGCATCCCATTCGTAAAACGGGTACAACTTGCGCAATGGTTCTATTACATTGACTGGTATTATTACAAAAACTGCATTAGCATCAACTTGCCTTGTAATTTTCACATTCGGAAGTTTGCTAATTTCTGATGCTAATAATTTGGCCATTTTATTAGCATTCATTGCCATTCTAAACCATAAGTCATTGCTTAATAAAGACTTGAATTGTGCTGCAATAAAACGGTTTTTCGAATAAAGTTGTGCAGATTGTTTCTGGAAGTAAGGTGCATTGGCTTTAAGTTCATTGTTGAAAATGAGCACTGCTTCTCCCAACATCAAACCATTTTTTGTTCCTCCGAAGCTCATAATGTCAATACCACAATCTACAGTTGCTTCTTTCATGCTAACTCCCAATGCAGCAACAGCATTGGAAATACGTGCACCATCCAGATGCACATATAAATTGTTTGAATGTGCAAAATTGCACAATCTTTTTAGCTCTTCAATAGAATATACGGTTCCTAGTTCGGTACTTTGACTGATTGAAATTACTTTAGGTTGAGTATTATGAACGTTTCCAATTCGGTTTAAAAAAGGTTTGATCAATTCTGGTGTTAATTTACCATCAATGGTGGAAACGGGTAGGAGGGAGCAGCCTATGCTTTGTGTTGGCGCACCACATTCGTCAACATGAATGTGTGCATATTCAGTACAAATCACTGCCTGAAAGGGTAATGTGCAACATTTTAGGCAAATAATATTCGCCCCTGTACCATTAAAAGCATAAAGAACTTCTACACTCCCAAATAAATTTTTAAAAAGCAGGTTGGCTTCTGTTGTAAAATCATCATCACCATACGATATTTGGTGTTGACTGTTAGCCTGTTGAATGGCTTCAAAGATTTCCGGATGAATTCCAGAATAATTATCGCTTGCAAAAGATTTCATTTGAATTGAATAAAGACAAAAAAACAAAGAACAAAGAACAAAGTTTAAAATTGACTTTGTTCCTGATTCTCTGTTCTTTAATCAGATAAGATATTAGAATTTAAATTTATCAAAAAAACTTTTTGATTTTGACTCATCAACTGCTTCAGTTTCATTCGACTCAGTCGTTTCTGACGTTTTATACTCACGTTGTGGAGTTTCGCCTTGTTCGCGTTTGATAAAACTAACCACATCTTCCATACCTTCCATAAACTTGTCGAAGTCTTCTTTATAGAGGAATATCTTATGTTTTTCGTAGGTTACCTTAGCATCTTCATCTGAACCAACAACTTTTTTTTTGCTTTCGGTTATTGCCAAAAACAAATCATCGTTTCTACTTTTCTTTACATCAAGATAATAGATTCGTTTACCGGCCTTAATGGCTTTTGAATAAATAATCTCGTTGTCTTTTTTCTCAATCTCAATTTTTCTTTTCTCTACTTCCATAATGCTAGTGATATTTCAAATAATTGTTAATTTTGAATCTTTGATTTATGAATTACTTTTGAATCCTCAAATTTCTGTATTTTTTTTGAATATATCAAACAAAAAAAGGTTTTTTGTTATTTTATTGTCAAATAAAATATTAAATTTTCATTTGTACAGTATTGGATTCAGATATTTTCAATCAGTTTAAACTATTTGGTTTTCAAAAAAAGCATATTACCCAGTTCGATCAAGTATTTGTAAGATGAAATAAATTTTATAAAATCATATAATTCAATACAATAGAAGACCTTATCTTTTTTAATTTTTATATACAAACTTGAAAATAATTCGTAGTACATCCATTTAAATGATTTTTCACTTTTGAATTGAACCAAAATGCAAAAAATATCTTATTTTTGTCACACAATTTAATATTAATAAGAATTGTTATTATAACCAACAAGTTTACTAACAAAACGTTTATTTATTTACTAATATCAATATAAATCATTTAAAACAATATCAAATCATGGAATCTACAATTAAACTTTATTCGCTCAAAGCCATTGATGTTAAGTCTTATGTGTTTGCATCACTTTTTGTGGCAGGTAATATTATACTACCTCAACTTTGTCATTTACTTCCTTCTGGTGGACAAATGTTGTTGCCTATCTATTTCTTCACTTTGATTGCAGCCTATAAATATGGTTTCTTCACCGGATTGCTAACTGCTGTAGCTTCTCCCATTATCAATCATTTACTTTTTGGTATGCCTGCTGTCGAGATGTTGCCAATCATTCTTATTAAATCCGGATTATTAGCTTTTGCAGCTAGTTATATGGCACAACGCACCAAAGAAATAAAATTACAAAGTTTGTTGTTGGTGATTCTTTTTTATCAGGGAGTTGGTATGATAGCAGAATTGTTGATTACCGGCAGTTTTGTAGCAGCTATGCAAGATATTAGAATAGGATTTCCGGGCATGTTGCTTCAATTGCTGGGTGGATTTTTATTGTTGAAAGCTATTTCGAAAAAGTAATTAGTTGAAAATTTCAAATTTATAATGGGGAAGACTTTTGAAGATGTGCTGGAGCGTGTTAGGGCAATAGAAATACACGAGAAATTTGACTTGGTGGTGGCTATTGCAAATGGTGGTATTATTCCCGCAGCAATGATTAATCAACGATTGGGCTGTGAATATCATCTTTTAAAGTTAAATTTACGTGATGCAATGCAAAACAAACTTTATGACAAGCCAAAATTATTAGCTGAAATTGATTTCGATTTTAAAAATAAACGAATTTTATTGGTTGATGATAGAGTGAAAACAGGCACAACCCTTACGTTTGCGAAGGAATTACTTTCTGATGCTGCATTGATAAAAACACTTGCTGTGAATGGAATAGCCGATTATTGTTTATACAATGAATCGTGCTTCCGATTTCCATGGATAATTTGAATAATTTACAATTCAAATATTTTATTGAGATTTAAGATTTCGGCTGTAGTTTTTCATATAAAAATTCACCGAAAAAGTAGTATCTTTGCAGTCAAATTTGAAGTTGGCTACAATTTTATTCTATATGAATTGTGCATTCAGAATTATGCATTAAAAAAAGCGTTCACTGTATTTTATGATTAATCGAGCATTATTACGCATTAAGATTGTACAAATCTTATATTCTTATTATAAAAGCGACAGCAAATCGTTGCCGGTTGCCGAAAAAGAATTGTTTCACAGTATTGAAAAAACCTACGATTTGTATTTTCATCTCCTTAAATTGTCAATCGAAATTACCCGATTCTCAGCAGAAAGGATTGAAACAAAACGAAACAGACTTCGTCCAACATCTGAAGATTTAAATCCCAACACACGTTTTATCGACAACTCTTTCATTGCACAACTTTCAAAAAATGTGCAATTTAATGAATATTTGACTGCTCGAAAACTCTCATGGGTAAACGATTCGGAAATCATAAAAGTATTATTTGAAGAAATTGTTTCAACCGATTTTTATATGGAGTATATGAATGCTCCTTCGGTTGATTATGCTGCTGATAAAGATGTTTGGCGTAAAATTTTTAAGAAAATAATTTTACAAAGCGAAGACCTTGATGATTCAATTCAGGACCAGAATATATACTGGACAGATGATATTGAAATGGTGGTGAGTTTTATCATTAAAACGATAAAACGTTTTGATCAGTTAAATGGCGATGAACAACCATTGTTACCGATGTTTAAAGATGAAGAAGATGCTCAGTTTGCTACCAAATTGATACGAAGTGTGTTGACTAAAGGGGCTTCTTATCGCGAAATGATTGATGCCAATACCAAAAACTGGGAAATTGATCGTATAGCCTTTATGGATATTGTCATTATGGAAGTGGCGTTAGCAGAATTATTTGATTTTCCAACCATCCCCGTAAACGTTACTTTGAACGAATACATTGAAATTGCCAAAACATATAGTACCGAAAAAAGCGGTACTTTTATTAACGGGGTTCTCGATAACATTGTAACTCAACTGAAAAAGGAAAATAAATTGATTAAAGTAGTGATGTTTACTGATAATAAGAAATAAATCTATTATATTTGCAATTATAAATTTAAAAAAATAAAAAGATGAATCTATTAAGCATTTTATTACAGGCAACTGCTGCTCCAGATGCTGGCGGTGCAAGCAATTACTCAGGAATATTGATGATGGTGTTAATTTTTGTGGTATTTTATTTCTTTATGATTCGTCCACAAAGCAAACGTCAAAAGGAAATAAAAAAACAACGCGAAGCTATGCAAGTTGGTGATAAAGTAGTTACTTCTGGAGGAATTTACGGAAAAGTAAAAGAAATAAAAGAAACTACTATAATCGTAGAAATAGCTGAAAATGTTCGTATTAAAGTAGACAAAAACTCTGTTTTTGTAACAGCAGAAGATATTCAAACTCCGGCAAAATAAGTTCGGTGATATGGCTGAAAAAAACGGCAATAGGTTACACATTTTTAAAATTGAAAAGCTTAAATCATTCTTTTTATCAAAAGATATATTAAGCTTTTTGCTTTTTCTTGTTATGTCCGGTTCTTTTTGGTTTGTAAACTCACTGGGGAAAGATCGTGAAACAACTATTTCCATACCCATTCGCTATGTAGGCATTCCTCAGAATATTGCAATTACCAATTCTCCCCCAACTAAAATTTCATTGAGTGTAAAAGATCAGGGACTTCATCTTCTGTCCTACTCACACACACAATTAACTCCATTGGCAATAGATTTAAGCAGAGTTTTCTATCAAAAAGGTGAGATATTAATTACTTCTGACCAATTAAATGGTAGAATTAAAAGGTACATGAAGTTGCAGCCTACTACCAGTATTTTGGAGGTGCAACCGGATTCAATTTTGGTACAATATGAGAAATTGAGTATGAAAACCTTACCAATTGTATTTGTATCAAAAATTGAATTGGCTCATCAATATATTTTAAGCGATAAAATACTATTGGAACCTTCAACTGTAACAGTTTTTGGACCAAAACGTGCTCTGGATAAATTAAAGTCAATTCGTACTGAATTAAAAGAACTCAAAAACCTAAGTGATACGAGCATATTAATTTGTAGGTTAAAACCTGAACGTTCTGTTCGGTATTCAACCAAAGAAATTAAAGTTAGTATTTTTGTGGAATTATTTACTGAGAAGAAAATTCAGATTCCAATAACTGAAATCAATTGCCCAAATCATCTTTCTATCCGTACCTTTCCTGCAGTTGTAAATGCTACATATTCAGTTGGATTGAGTCATTTTAATTCATATAAAATTAATGATATTCAAGTTCTTCTTGATTATAATGATATTAAAAATAATAAAACAAGTAAGATAAAACTTAAAGTAATAAATAACACAACTCATATATCAAGTCTTCGAATTTCACCTCAGGAAGTGGAATTTATTTTGGAAGAGAAATAAACTATGAAAAACATTCAAATGGTTGACTTAAAAAGTCAATACAAAAAAATAAAAACAGAAGTCGATGCTGGAATTCATGAAGTAATTGATAGTGCAACTTTTATTAAGGGTGGAAAAGTAACAGATTTTCAGCATAATCTTGAAACATATTTAAATGTAAAGCATGTTATTCCTGTCGGAAATGGAACCGATGCACTACAAATTGCATTGATGGTTCTGGACCTAAAACCTGGTGATGAAGTGATTATACCAACTTTTACATTTATTGCAACTGCCGAAGTAGTGGCTTTGTTGGGTCTTAAACCAGTGCTGGTAGATGTTGATTTTGATACGTTTAATATTTCCATCGATTCACTCAAAAAAGCCATCACTTCACGCACAAAAGCGTTAGTTCCGGTTCATCTTTTTGGACAAAATGCTGATATGGAAGCCATTTTATCGATAGCCAAAGAAAGCAATTTGTTTGTGATAGAAGATGCATGTCAATCCATAGGTTCGGCCTATACTTTTTCTGACGGTCAACAAATTCAATCGGGCTGTATGGGAGATATTGGTTGTACATCGTTTTTTCCTTCCAAAAACTTAGGATGTTTTGGTGATGGTGGTGCCATCTTCACTAACAATGATGAATTGGCCGCTAAGATGCGGGCCATATCCAATCATGGCATGGTGGTACGTTATTATCACGATATCATCGGGGTTAATTCCAGATTAGATAGTATACAGGCTGCTGTATTGGATGTAAAATTAAAACATTTGGATGAATACTGTAATGCTCGTCGAACTGCAGCTGATTATTATGACAAAGCATTTGGTCAAACTGAAAAATTAATAACTCCAACTCGTTCAGCCAATTCAAATCATGTTTTTCATCAATATACATTGAAATTAAATGGAGTGAATCGTGCAGAATTACAAAAGTATTTAGCAGAAAAAGCGATTCCAGCTATGATTTATTATCCTGTTCCACTTCATTTTCAAAAAGCATATCAGGATGAACGTTATAAAGCTGGTGATTTTCCTGTTGCAGAGAAACTTAGTGAATGTGTGATGTCATTGCCAATGCATACCGAATTGTCTGAAGATCAACTGGAATTTATAACAAAGGCTGTATTGGAATTTTGTAAATAAGATAAATGTTTCATTAATTTATAAACATTTGATTAGTAGATAATTATTAAAATAATAAATATGAATTTTTTTGCTCACGATACAGCCATTATAGATCAAAATTGTGAAATAGGAGCCGGCACTAAAATCTGGCATTTTTCCCATATTATGACGGGTTGCTATATTGGCGAAAGTTGCAATATCGGTCAAAATGTAGTAATTTCGCCTGAAGTGAAACTCGGGAGAAATGTGAAGATACAAAACAATGTATCTGTCTATACTGGAGTTATTTGCGAGGATGATGTTTTTTTGGGGCCTTCGATGGTCTTTACCAATGTGATCAATCCACGGAGCCATGTGAATCGAAAAAATGAGTATGCCGAAACCATTGTACGAAAGGGAGCCAGCATTGGGGCAAATGCTACTGTTGTTTGTGGAAATGAAATTGGAGAATATGCATTGATAGGAGCAGGGGCAGTAATTACCAAAGAAGTAAAACCCTATGCATTAGTAGTTGGAAATCCGGCTCACCAAATAGGTTGGGTAAGTGAAAATGGACACAAATTGCATTTTGATAATTCTGGAAAGGCTATTTGTCCGGAAACAGGACAAGAATATCTTTTACAACAAGAACTAGTAAAACGAATAAAATAATTAAAAGATCAGAAAGAGATGATAAAATTTGCAGTAATTGGACAAGGACATATAGGAAAACGCCATGCTGAAATGATTCGACGAAATCCAGAATCAACATTAGTTGCTGTTTGCGATGTGTTACCAAAAGAAGAAATTGGATTAGGAGAAATTGATGAAGCTTACTTTACAAAATTCGAGGATTTAATTGCAGCTGATTTAGATATTGATGTTGTAAATATCTGTACTCCAAACGGATTTCATGCAGAATATGCCATAAAAGCACTTCAAGCAAAAAAACATGTTGTTCTCGAAAAACCCATTGCTTTGACGAAAGTGGATGCTGAAAAGATATTATTCAAATCTCTTGAAATGTCGAAACATGTTTTTAGTGTAATGCAAAATCGTTATTCACCGCCATCGGTTTGGTTGAAAGAATTGGCTGATAATAATACACTTGGTGAAATATTCATGGTAAAATTGGATTGTTACTGGAATCGTGACGATCGTTATTATAAAAAGGGAAATTGGCACGGTGATGCAAAGCTCGATGGTGGCACATTATTCACTCAGTTTTCGCACTTTATTGATATTATGTATTGGCTTTTTGGTGATGTTCAGAATATTAGAGGAAATTTTGCTGATTTTAATCACAAAGAACTAACTGATTTTGAAGATAGTGGTGTGGTTACTTTTGATTTCATTAACGGAGGTATGGGCAGTTTGAATTACTCCACTTCTATTTGGGATACAAACCTGGAAAGTAGCATTACAATTATTGGCTCGAAAGGAACGGTAAAAGTTGCAGGACAATATATGAATGAAGTAACTTACTGTCATATAAAAGATTATGTAATGCCACAATTAGCTCCTTCAAATCCACCTAACGATTATGGTTTGTATAAAGGTTCTGCTCAAAATCATCATTATGTAATTGAAAATGTCATTGAAAAGCTTACCGACAAAGGAAATATTACAACAAATGTTTTGGAAGGTTTAAAAGTTGTGGATATTATTGAACGCATTTATGCGGTTCGTGATGCTCAATGGAAAAAATAATCTTCGAAGAATTTCTCTAAAAAGGTTTAGAAGGATAGAAAATTTTTAAACAATTAGAAACTCGTTACTGACTCTTGGAGAAGACATTTCGAGAAGAAAAAATCATCAATTATGATTCAAAGAATTCAAACAATTTATTTACTTACAATTGTAATACTTTCGGGCATTACATTGTTTTCGCCAGTTGCCGATTTATTTAACAAAATTGATTTATCAATGTACATTGTAAATTATAAAGGTATATTTTTGATAAATCCGACTGGAAATATATATCAATCAAGTGTTTGGGGATTAACTGCAATTGCAGCAATGGTACCCGTGATTTCATTTATTACCATTTTTTTATATAAAAGAAGAATTATTCAAATTCGACTTTCAATTTTCAATATAGTATTAATGGCCGGTTATTATGGATTGTTGTTTATATATTTATGGTTTGCCGGACAGAACTTGCATACCGATTGGAGTTTACGCATTGTAACAGCTTTTCCATTAGTAAATATAATTTTGAATATTTTGGCAATCAGAGCAATTGGAAAAGATGAAGCGTTGGTGAAGTCACTTAATCGTTTGCGTTAGAAATTCAATTGAAATTTTTTGAAATACAATAATCGCCACTAATTACAGTGGCGTTTATTATTTCTAATCCGTTGAACAATGATTTGATGTTTTATGTTTATTCAGCAAAGACGAGACACAAATGAAATCAAACATAACATTATCAATTATTGTATTACTTTTACTATTTAGTCAAAGTGCATGCAATCAACAAGTAAAGAAAATGAAATATAATTCGTTAACCCCCGAAGAACAAGCTGTTATTTTGAATAAAGCCACCGAACGACCTTTTACAGGAAAATTTGTAAACACAAATGACAAAGGGAAGTATGTGTGCAAACAATGTGATGCGCCTTTGTATAATTCCGAAGATAAATTTGAATCGGATTGCGGATGGCCAAGTTTCGATGATGAAATCCCCGGAGCAATAAGAAGGGTGAATGATGCTGATGGCCGTCGAACTGAAATTATCTGTGCAAATTGTGGTGGACATCTCGGACATGTATTTATTGGCGAAAGACTTACACCGAAAAACACACGTTTTTGTGTGAACTCCATATCTATGAAGTTTATTCCTGCCACAACTAAGAAAATAGAAAAGGCATATTTTGCATCAGGATGTTTTTGGGGTACTGAATACCATTTTATGAAAGCAAAGGGCGTATTGGAAACTACAGTTGGTTATATGGGCGGTAGAACGATGAATCCTACCTACAAAGAAGTTTGCACAGGCGAAACCGGTCATGCTGAAACTACCGAAGTGGAATTTGAACCGCTTAAAACTTCGTACGATGACATGGTGAAATTATTCTTTGAAACACATGACTTTACACAAGTAGGAGGGCAGGGGCCTGATATTGGCGATCAATACCGTTCAGTGATTTTTTATACTTCACAGGAACAAAAGCTAATTGCTGAAAAATATATAAAAATTCTAACAGATAAAGGCTACAAAGTAGCCACAAAAATTGAATCTGCACCGGAATTCTGGAAAGCGGAAGATTATCATCAGGAGTATTACGATAAGAAGAATGGTTCACCTTATTGCCATATCTACCGAAAGATATTTTGACAAATAACCTCAATGAGCGAAATGGAATGTTGGAAAATTTCTAATATTCCATTTTTTAATGTAATATTAAAATGTGTTAGTTTCCAACTCCGTTTACGGGTTGGAGATAGTTACAGCTTTTACTTTGTATCCGGCTTTTCCGAGCAATTTTATCAACCCGTTTTCACCACCTAAATGCAATGCACCAACTGCAACAAAGCAGGAATTTTCATCGAATAATCTAGGAAGTTTTGTTACCCAGTCTTTGTTTCTATTATCTACCAATACAGAATATTCTTCCTGCGTGAAGTCCGCTAAGTTTCCCTTTTGTTTCGATATTTTTATCAGTTCTTCTATTTTACCTGATTTGTAAAGGGAGTTTAATGTATCTATTTCATTCAAAAAGCTATCTTTTTTTTGAATAGTTTCCACTAAAATATCAGCTTGACGTTCCAGATTTCCATTCCCAAAGAGAATTTTTATTTGTTGATCTATGGTTTCCAGGCCAACCACTTTCTTTTCTTTTTCGGTGGCAACTAATTGAAAATATGAATCGGATTGTGTTTCATCAGAATATCCGGTCAATTTTTTATAGTATTCCATTTTATATAAAGTTAAAATAAGGGATGGATTCATGATGGACAATTCCTTTAATCCCATTTTAAGAACTGATTTCAGTTCAGTATCAATTTTTTTGTATTCTTCATCGCTTAGCAAATCACTCATTTTAATGTGATCGGGCATTATAGCGGCTTGTTGAATTTTGGCTGTAGCATCAATATTACTCATTACCATTTCACCCACTACTATTTCGCACTCATTAAATGCTTTGTAAAGTCCAGGAACGCTGTCTAAAAACTGAAGTGGAATTAAATGATGCGTTCCAAAAAGGTAGGAGGGGTGTTTCAATCCGTTTCCGGTTATTTTCCAAAGCAATTGCGCATTTGTTGATGATATGCAAATTATGGTTAGACAAAAATTTAAAAATATTTTCTTCATACAGATTTTTTATTTCAACAAAGATAATGCATAAGCTATATTTTATTTGATTTAAGGTTTAACAAATAGCACTTTTTGGCAAGATATCGCATAGTTTTTATATTTTTTAATTTTGAAACTGTTTTTAATCGGAATAAAACATATAATCAGTATCTTTGCATAGATAAAAACTATAAATCATGACTTTACAACAACTGGAATATGTGTTGGCACTTGAAAAAACCCGTCATTTTGTTCGGGCTGCCGAATTATGTGGTGTTACACAGCCAACTTTGAGTGCAATGATTCAAAAACTGGAAGATGAATTGGATTGTAAAATATTCGACCGCTCTCGTCAACCTATTGAAACTACAGAAATTGGAAAACAAATTATCCAACAAGCGCAAGTAATTGTTTATCAGGCAAATCAACTAAAAGAATCTGTAAAGGCTCAAAAAAATGATTTGTCAGGTTCACTTACTCTAGCAATAATTCCTACCATTGCACCCTATTTGCTGCCGCAATTCATATCCACTTTTAAAAAAACTTATCCTAACATTTCGTTGAAAGTAAGCGAAATGCATACCAGCACAATTATTGAAAAATTGCGTACTGCAGAGATTGACATGGCCATTCTTTCCACACCTCTCGAAGATTCCAAAATTTTGGAAGTTCCACTTTATTACGAAAAATTTATTGCTTATATTTCTCCAAACGAACCGATTTATGAACGAATGGAATTGTCGGCAAGTGACATGCCGTTAGATAGATTGTGGGTGTTAGAAGATGGACATTGTTTGCGTAATCAGGTTTTCAATTTTTGTAATGAAAAACCACAATATTCTTCGACTTATGAAGCCGGAAGTATTGATACGTTGGTGAAAATTGTAGATGTAAATGGTGGTTACACAGTTATTCCCGAACTGCACATCGAACTGCTAAATGAAAAACAGAAATTGAATTTACGTGAAATAGTGAAACCAGAAGCAACCCGCGAAATTTCGGTTGTGATTCGTCATGATTTTGTTCGTGAAGGAGTGTTGAATGCTGTGGCAGAATGCATTAAAGAGATTATTCCGGCACATATGCTGGATGCGAGATTGAAGAAATTTGCTATAAAACTCTAGTTTATAGTTAGTAGTTTATACTGTTGTTAAGTTGTTGCTTTTGAGCAGATTATTGTTTTCAGTAAAAACACATCTTCATCTATTTTACTACAGACTAAAAACTATAAACTATTGACTATAAACTATTTTTTAAATCTTTGAATTAAATTATATGCTTTATAAATTCCCAATTCACCCGATTTACTCAAATCGGCTAACCCTTTTGCATCTTCACCAATAAACAGATACGTAAGTCCACGGTTGAAAAAGGCTTCTGCAAAATCAGGATCAATTTCAATAGCTTTTGAATAATTTGCTATAGCGGTTCTGAAATCTTTTTGTGTGCAAAGAATGTTCGCTTTATTGTAATATGAGAAAGTGAAATCGGGATTTAATAAATTTACTTTTTCGAAATCGCGCATAATCATTTCCACATCAAACACAGATTGGTTTTCGAAAATCGTTTTCTTCGTTTTTTCTTTAGGGTTTATTGAATTCTCAACCATATTCTTTGCTGAAGGATCTAAGGTGCTTTTTACATAATCCACAAGCTTATATCGAATAGTTGCTCTGCAAAAATAAGCCAGCATAAAATTGGGTCGAATGGCTATGGCTTTGTTAAGATCTTCAATCGCACTATTAAAATCTTGTACTAGTGCAAATTCCAATGCCCTGTTGAAATATATATCAGCATTATTATTTTCACTAACTATTCGAGTGGAAATTTCATTAATGGCCTCAAAATGTGCATTTATCAACTCAGCAGTAAGTGGAATCTCATTATTGGTAATCTTCAATATTGTACTGATTTTCCTTTGTTTATTGTATTGTTCCAGAGCAGGATAGTACACATTTGTTCGTCTTATTTCTTCATTTTTGGCATAATAAGTCAGTACAAAATTTCGTTCATTTACCACATCGGTATATTTGTCCTGTACATTTCCACGTGTAATTTCACTGTATTTTGATTCAGTTTCAGTTTCGTCTGAATTTTGTTCTAAAAACCGGTTAAACAATTCGGATTTACGTCCGGTAGTGCCTTGTTGAGCAGTGTCTACCATTTTATTATCTGCCTGAATATCCTGTTTGTTTTTGCGATTGATATACTCTTTGTTTTTTTCAATATTACTCGCCATTAGTCTGTACCTGTAAGCTTCTTTCTGATTTCCCAAAGCTGATTCTGATTCTGCTATTCCCATGTACGCAGGAATGAAATATTGAAATATATCAATTATTTTCTTATAATCTCTTATTGCATTTTTGTGATTTCCCAGTGTAGCCTCTAACATAGCCTTGCGAAACAATGCTTCATTATTTGCAGTATCTAGTTGTAAAACAGTTCTCAAATCGAGTAATGCATTATTATTGTCGCCCAAACTTGCACGAAGCAGACCGCGATTGTAATAGGCTAATGCATTTTTACCATCATACTTTATTCCTTTGTTATAATCGCTTAATGCCTGATTGTAGTTTTTCTTTTGAACATTTATAATTCCACGGTTAATATAATCACCTACGTAAGTGGAGTTTCTTTTAATAGCCTGATTATAATCTTTTAAAGCACCATCTAAGTCATCTTTCTGCATTCTGAGCATTGCTCTTGCGCTCCAGCCAATACTGCTTGTACTGTCAAGGCCGATATATTTATTAAAGCTGTTTTCAGCTCCGGTAGTATCTTTTAATGACAGTTGCAATCGACCTTTTTCATATAACATATTGATGTTTTTCGGACTTAATTTCATATATAAATCCAAATCGTTCATTGCCCCGGTATAGTCTTTATTACTTTCACGAGCATCCATTCTGCTGGTTAGTAAATTTAGATTATTGGGGCTAAATTCTAATGCTTTAGAAAAATCACTAATTGCATCAGCAAAATAACTCATTTTTCTTCTTGCAAAACCCCTTGCATAGTAAGCCTGAGGCATAAATGGGTTTCGTTCTATTGCTATACTACAATCCTGATCAGCACCCTGATAATCGCCTAGTTCTATTTTGGCGATTGCTCTGTAAATATAGGGTTCAGCTAAATAAGGTTTGATTTTAATAACCTGATTGAAATATTGAATGGATAATACATAATCTTCGAAATATAATGCATTTTGACCAATCGTAAGAATACGATCAGTGTTCCATTGTGCTACAACAGAAAACTGACAAAGAAAATAGAACGCTATGATTAGTATTTTTTTCAAAAAAACAGATATTAATTATTCAAATGCATTTGCTTCACAACCATCGTTGGCATTAAATGAACTAGGAACATCAAATTGTTCATTTGCCGAATATCCTAATTCATTGCTTTGCAATACTTTTTGCATATACAAAGCCCAAATTGGCAGTGCCATACTTGCTCCTTGTCCTTCGGCTATATTGTCGAAGTGAATAGAACGATCTTCACCTCCAACCCAAACACCAGATACCAAAGAAGGTGTATAGCCCATAAACCAACCGTCCGAATTATTCTGAGTTGTTCCGGTTTTACCACCCATAGGCATATTCAGTCCGTAACGGGCGCGAATTCGTCCACCAGTACCACCATCAATAACAGCACGCATCATGTAAATCATTTTGAATGCTGTGGTTTCACTGAATATTTCATGCATTTGTGGGGCAAAGGTTCCAATTACATTTCCATTTTTATCCTCTATTCGAGTAACATAAAGTGGTTCTACGCGAATTCCTTTATTGGGGAAAGCTGTGTACGCATCAACCATTTCCGCAACAGAAATTTCGCAAGGTCCCAAACACAATGACACCACAGGATCCAGTTGTCCCTGAACACCAAATGAACGCATCAGTTTTACTAATGCATCTGGTGTAAACAAACTCATTAAATAAGCGGAAATCCAGTTGTCTGAATTAGATAGACCCCAGCGTAAGGATACAATATCACCCACTTTTCTGTTTTTAGTGGTTGTTTTGGGTGACCATGGTATTCCATTACCATCCATTAATGTAATAGGTTGCCAAGTTGTTTTATCGCAGGGCCACATGCCTTCTTCCATTGCCAGAGTGTACAAATATGGTTTTACTGTTGATCCCACCTGACGACGTCCTACATTTACCATATCGTATTGAAATTCACCAAAATCAGGTCCACCAACATAAGCTTTTACATGTCCACTTTTTGGATCCATCGACATAAATCCACAACGAAGAAAATGTTTTTGATATCTGATTGAATCCATTGGACTAAGTACTGTATCAATTCTTCCTTTATAAGAAAACACATCCATTTCAATAGGTTTTCTAAAGATAGCTTTAATTTCGGATTCACTAATTCCTTCAGCCTTCAATCGGTAATAACGATCCGATTGCTTCATCGATCTCTCTAAAATCACATTGATATCTTCTTGTTTCATTCTTCTTGAGAATGGAGCATACGAACGACCTTTCTTTTCTTTAAAAAAGCTTTTTTGGAGCGATTGAATGTGTTCATCTACAGCCTCTTCGGCAAATCGTTGCATGCGCGAATCAATTGTAGTATAAACTTTAAGTCCATCGGAATAAATATTATAAGGTGTTCCATTTGGTTTTTCGTTTTTATTGCAAAATCCGTAAAGTGGATTAGTATCCCATGCTAGACGGTCTTCATCGTATTTTTGCTGTTGCCAGCTGGCATAATTACTTCTTGATGGTTCTTTTGCCATGAGGAAGATACGCAGATATTCTCTGAAATACGCTGCCAATCCCAATTTATGATCAACCTTTTGATATGCAAGCTTTAATGGCAATACTTTTAATGAATCATATTGTTCGTCGGTAATAAAATCGGCTTTTCGCATTTGATTCAACACCACGTTTCTACGTCCCATTGTTCTTTCATTGTATCGAACAGGATTAAATAAGGATGGGTTTTTACACATACCAATCAAAGTAGCTGCTTCTTCAATTTTTAATTTTGCCGGCGAAGTACTGAAATATATTTGAGCAGCAGATTTTATACCTACTGCATTATTTAAAAAATCGAATTTGTTGAGGTACATAGCCATGATTTCCTCTTTCGTGTACAATTTCTCAAGTTTTACAGAAATGACCCATTCTATTGGTTTTTGTAAAGCACGCTCAACAAAATTATCGGCTTGAGGAGAATATAATTGTTTGGCTAATTGTTGAGTTATGGTACTGCCTCCTCCAGAACTTTTGCGTTGTAATATTCCTGTAAGAATTACTGCACGGGTTAATGACCAACCATCAATTCCCGAATGATTATAAAATCGCACGTCCTCTGTGGCAACCAATGCGTTAACAACATTTGATGAAATTTCATTGTAATTTACACCAACACGGTTTTCTTTAGTTAGAAAATAACGACCTAAAAGCTGTAAATCAGAAGAATAAATTTCAGTTGCATTTTTGCTTTTTGGGTTTTGCAATTCATCTATATTTGGTAAATAGCCTATCCATCCAATGTTGATGAATAAAAACATTAAACAAATACAAAGCAGTCCAAATCCAAAGCTCATCCAAAAATAACGAGAAAATTTTGAGCGAAGATTACTCTTTTGATTCATTTTTTCCATAATCAATAATTACTTAATATAGTTGCAAAAGTAGTGTTTTTTTTACAATTAAACCTTCATTAATTGCATAATAATAAGGTTTGAAATTTGGTTACCAGCTGAGGTTAAGCGGATTTTATCATTGTTATAGTCAACTTTTTCACTATCGATAAATGTTTTTATATTTTGTAAGCAATAATGTACAAATTCATCGCCAAAATTTAGTTTGATAAATTCAAGGTCAATTCCATCGGAAGTGCGCAGCGAAACCATTATATAATCATTATATTTATCAAAGATAGATAAATCTTCTTTTTCAAAATAGTTTGAATTTTCATTGATTGCTTTAATGTATTGATTAATGGAATTCACATTCCATTGTCTTGATTCTAAGTTGAATGAGTGAGCTGAAGGTCCAACACCTATGTAAATTTCATTTTTCCAATAGGAAGTGTTATGTTTAGAACGAAATCCTGGTTGTGCGAAATTGGATATTTCGTATGCTTCAAATCCATTTTTACTCACTGTTTCAAGTAATAATTCATACATTTTATTCATGGTTTCATCATCTATTGTATCAATGATTCCTTCTTCACGCTGTTTCCAAAGCTCTGTGCCTTCTTCATAAGTCAAACCATAGGCCGAAATATGCTGAATGCCAAGGCTAAAAGCCACATCAAGTTGATTCCTCCATGCATCAACACTTTGAAAAGGCAATCCATAAATCAGGTCAATACTAATATTTTTGAACCCAACCATTTGTGCATCTTTTACGGCATTTATGGCTTCATTTGAAGTATGACGGCGATTGATTCTTTTTAAATCCTCATCCTCAAAAGATTGAATGCCAATACTTATCCTATTGAAAGGTAAAAACGAAATTGTATTTAAATAATCAGTTGTCAAATCATCCGGATTGGCTTCGAAAGTGATTTCTGCATCAGATTCTACTTCAAACAAGCTGAAAATGGCATCGAAAATCATCTTGAATTCGCTCTTATTTAAAATACTGGGTGTTCCACCACCAAAATAAATTGTCTTTATTGTTTCATTCTGAATATAATCTTTTCGAATATGAAGTTCTTTTACGATGGAATCGATAAGTGTGGGTATAAATTGTGTTGCAACCTCGGTATAAAAGTCACAATAGGTGCATCTTTTTTTGCAAAATGGAATATGGATATAAATTCCTGCCATTATTAAGTTTTTAAATTACAGCAATTTGAGAATGCTGAAAAAAGTTTTCAATAATTTTCTTACAAAAATACAACAAATAGTTTGTATAATCCGAAAAAGAGCGTATCTTTGCACTCGCTTTTGAGAAATACTACAAGCATTACAAACGCTACTATATTTCAAAAAAACATTTTTTCGGGGTGTAGCGCAGTCCGGTTAGCGCACCTGCTTTGGGAGCAGGGGGTCGTGGGTTCGAATCCCGCTACCCCGACTTGAAAATCAACCACTTACAGTTCGCTGTAAGTGGTTTTTTCTTTTCTATACATTTTTCTATACATAAATATGTTTTACACTTATATTTTATTCCCTGGAGTAACAAACCATTACTATATTGGTTCAACTGGAAACTTTTATGACAAGCTATTACGAATAATTCAGGAAGAAGTAAAGCAGCTAAAATAGGAATACCTTGGAAATTAGTTTAGACAGAAGAATTGACACCCTCAGTTTGGCTGTAAGACGTGAATTAGAATTGAAATCTTGGAAAAGTCATAATCGTTTAACAGACATGATTAGTCATTTACGCCTTTAAAAATAATGTATTTGATTTTATCTCTCATGAAACAGTCTTAAAAATAGGTTTCCGAAATAATATTATGAAAAGGAATTCCCTTATTAATTAAAATATCTCGAACCTGAACAACCATTTCGGCACTTCCACACAGATAATAACGATAATCTGCAGGTAAAGCAGTTTGAGCCCTAAGCCATTGGGTTAATCTGCCTTTGAAGTATTTGGTGTCATCTTGCTGAGAACAACAGCGAATAAAACTCTGATGCATTGTTTTTTCCAAATAATCGGAATAATAAAAATTTTCGTCGATTCTACCTCCATGAATCAGTATCTTGTTAGTTGCCAATCCCGAACGAGCCATAGAAACAAAAGGGGCAATACCTGTTCCTGCAGCAATCCAATATCCCGGTTCAGATCCGGTATGGAATGTACCGAATGGCTCCGAGGCAAAAATATCATCACCGGGAACGAGTTTGGATAGGAAGGGTGTGAGTTTGCCTTCATGTTTTTCATCGAAAAGGATTTCAATAAATTCATCATTTTCGCCACTTGCAATGCTGTATAATCGGGGTTTTCCATCTGGAACTACATCAATGGCAATAATTTGACCAGCAGTAAATTTGAAATCATGCTTGAAACTAAGTACAAATACACCATTGGCGATAGATCGTACTGTATGAACTTGCTTTTTAAATAAATAATGTTTTGATGACACTGGGTAAGTTTTTATTTTGAAATTTTATGTTTTTAAATACAACTCTAAACAAGTAAAATTGCGACATTGTTCAGCAATTACATACTTTCATAAGGAATTTTCAAATAGATTTTAATAATTTATCAAGAGTTTTTGCAATTCGTTCCACTTTAGTATCATCATTCTTTACAGAATATATCCAATCAACAATTTCAGTTTTCTCGGCATTATTTAATTTATGGAAATTCTGATAAGCAATGGGTTCATCCTGCAAACAAATTAGAAAATCTTCATGAACAATACGGGGCAATTCTTGCGAATACAAAATAATATGAACCCAGTCACCCTCTTGTTTGCCTATCTTTTTGCGTATTTCTGATTTTACAGGAATAAACATTGTACCATTACCCATTGGCATTAGGTGGTAATTCGTGATTTCGTAACCATCAATGCTACCACTCACTTTCACTAAACCAAACCATGCACTTTTATCTTCAGTAATTTCGGGAATTTCTGCATAAGTCCAACCGCCTTTACCCTGAAACTTTTGAAGCAGATAAGATTTATTTACCAAAAGCATTTCGGATGAATCATTTATATCCATAATGATTTATATTGGCTTATAATTGAACACAATAACCTCTTTCGTCTCTACTGTCACTTTATATCGATTGTCCATTCTATGGCCAACAATCCATACAATTTCATTGCCAGAAACTAATAGCCATGTTTGCTCCTTGTCAATCAAACTGAATTTATTATTTATAAAGAAATCGCTGATTTTTTTTCGTTGTTTCATCCCAAATGGATAGAATGAATCCCCTTCTTCCCACTTGCGTATTTGCATTGGAAAAGTAATTTTTGCTGCATCTACGTGTATTTTGTTTTTCAATTTTGAAACAATAAAACCAGCATCAACAAATTGTCTGCTGATTACCATTGAAAATGGATGTTCAATCATCTTATCAACTTGCGAAAGTAAGTATGAATTACTTTCAAATGCATCTTTCGTGCTAATAATCAGCTGTTTTCTGTCTTTTATCAATCGATGAGTATCTGAGTAAAAAACCTTACCAGACTCAGCATTCAACTGTTCTGTTATTTGCTCAATAACGCTTGGATTAAAATGATATGGATACAATAATTCATACATTACTGTCGGAACTTCTACTTGTTTTAAAATTTGATTAATATCCATTTTTACCAATCCACCAGATTTATGAACAACTTGTTTTTCAATATTATCAATGGCTTGTTGATAAATTGTCAGACTTCCTTCAATGTGTTGTATAGTATTGTATAAAGTTTGTCGAATCGATGGGTTAATCTCACTTAAAAGTGGAAGTACTTCATTTCTGATTTTATTTCTATTGTAATCAACTTTTGCATTTGTTGAGTCTTCCACATGTTCAAGATTATGAAGAATTAAGTAATCCTCAATCTCATTACGTGTACAACAAAGTAGGGGACGAACCACTTTATTATTCCGGTTCGGAATTCCTTTCAGGCCTCGAAGTCCAGTTCCACGTACCAGATTAATTAACATTGTCTCTATGTTATCATCAGCATGATGAGCAACTACAATGGCCTGTGCATTGAATTTTTCGAGCAATTCGTAAAACCAGTTATACCGTAAGTCACGGGCTGCCATTTCTATTGAAATTCCGTATTTGTCAGCGTATTTAATTGTTTCAAAATCAATGCAATGAATTGTTTTTTTAGACTCAATTGCTAGTTTGCGAACAAACTTCTCATCCCGATTAGATTCTTCCATTCTCAAATGGAAATTGCAATGAGCTACAATGCAATCATAACCAAGTGAAAGTAAAATATGCAATAAAACTACTGAATCAGCACCACCACTTACACCAATAATTATTGGCTTATTGCGAGTCAATAATTGATGTTTTTGGATATATGTTTCTACTTTTTGTTGCATACTAAGTTCATTTTTGATGTATCTTTGTACTTGATATTAGTCATGGATAATTGGTGACCGATTTATTTAAGATTAAACAATTATATTTTCTGATAAACATCGGAGTGTATTCATTTTATCTTATTTGCAAAGATAGAGTTTTTTTATAGAACGAAAAAGCTCAAAAAAACGTTCAACTATTGTTTAATTTTTACATTAATAGAGCTAAAAACATTATTTACAATATGAAAACATTTTTAGAATTAGCACAAATCCGCCAAAGCGACAGAGCTTATGAGGATAAACCTATTGAAAAAGAGAAAATTGATCGCATTCTCGAAGCTGCTCGACTTGCTCCATCGGCCTGTAATGGTCAACCCTGGAAATTTATTGTTGTAACCGATCCGGAAAAACGACATTTGGTAGCTGATGCTTCAACTAGTAAAATCTTATCAATGAATCATTTCAGCAAACAGGCACCTGTTCAACTTGTTTTGATAGAGGAAAGCTCAAATTTCACATCCACAGTTGGCGGATGGGCAACTAATAAACACTATCCGCATATCGATTTAGGAATTGTGGCCTCATATATTTGCCTCGCTGCCACCGACGAAGGGCTAGGAAGTTGCATGTTGGGTTGGTGTGATGAAAAAAAAGTGCGTAAAGCACTTGAAATTCCGAAAAACAGAAGGGTAATGCTCGTTATTTTACTTGGATATTCCACACAGTCATTGCGCGAAAAGAAAAGGAAGACAAAAGAAGAGATCATTTCGTTTGATAAATACTAAATTAAGATAAATGGTTAATGCTAAAAGTACTCATTTATAATCTCTTAAGCTAATTACTCATGACTTCATATTCCCAAACCATCAAATACCTTTACGACCGTCTTCCTGTGTTTCATCAGGTAGGAAGTTCAGCTTATAAACCGGGATTGGACAACACTATTCAGTTAATGAATGCGTTGGACAATCCCCACACTAAGTACAAAACTATTCATATTGCGGGAACAAACGGAAAAGGTTCTGTTTCCCATTTTCTTTCAGCTATTCTACAGGAAGCTGGCTATAAAGTAGGATTGTACACATCTCCACATTTAGTTGATTTTGGCGAGCGAATTCGTGTGAATGGTCAAATGATTGATCAACAATATGTTGTTGATTTTGTAGAACAACATAAACCACTGTTTTCAAATATTGAACCTTCTTTCTTTGAAGCAACTATGGCCATGGCATTTCAGTATTTTGCCGATAAAAAAGTGGATGTTGCCATAATTGAAGTGGGGTTAGGAGGGAGGCTGGACAGTACCAATATCATAAATCCGGTATTGTCGGTAATCACCAATATTAGTTTCGATCATGTTGGCTTTCTGGGTGATAGCCTTGCAAAAATTGCTTTTGAAAAAGCCGGAATAATCAAATCAAATACTCCAGTTATAATTGGAGAATTTCTACTAGAAACCCGTCCTGTTTTCGAATTGAAAGCTCAGGAAATGAATGCACCTATTAGTTTTGCCGAAGAAATTGAAAAAGCTGATTTTCAAGGCTATGAAGAAGGAAAAATGATTGTGAAAATAAATAATGGTAAAAAACTAACTATTGGTTTAAATGGCATTTATCAATTAAAAAATATTTCTACCGTGTTGACAGTTGTGCAACAATTGAGCCGCCTGAATTTCATTATTAGCGAACAACAGTTGTATTTAGGACTCAAAAATGTCGTTGAAATCACAGGATTACAAGGACGCTGGCAGTTTTTACAGAACCATCCTACCATAATTGCCGACACAGGGCATAATGTGGCAGGAATTAGTTATGTGGTGGAGCAACTGGAACAACAAACCTTCAAAACTTTGCGTATTATTATTGGCATGGTCAACGATAAAGACATATCAAGCGTATTGAAATTATTGCCCTTACATGCCGTTTATTACTTTACGCAAGCTAACATTGAAAGAGCTTTACCGGCTATAGAACTTCAAGAAATGGCCAGAACCTTTGATTTAATAGGTGACGCCTATATAACAGTAAAACAAGCGGTTAATAAAGCTATAAGTGAATCGGATACAGATGATTTTGTATTTATCGGCGGAAGTAATTTTGTAGTGGGAGAAGCATTGGGAAATTAGTAATATTCTGATTTTTAACTAGAATGATATAGAGTTCATTTATTGTTTTGGGGAAATATGTAATTCAATAACCGTTATTTCTGGTCTAACTCCTATAAACATGGGCAATCCGATATATCCGATGCCCCGGTTAACATAGATATACTGCCTTCCAACCTTGTACAGTCCCGCCCAGTATTTAAAAACAAACGAAGCAGGAGAAAATAATTTGTTACCAATACGAATGCCCATTTGTCCAGCATGAGTATGTCCTGCTAACGTCAAAACAATATCTTGTTTACGGATTATTTCAGCATCAAACTGATTGGGATCGTGAGCCAGCAAGATTTTAGGTGCACTTGGCAAGCCACCTCTCAAGGCTTCTGAAAGGTTGCTGTAGCGGAATTTTTCAGTTTTTCCCCAGTTCTCAACGCCTACTAGCATTAAACTATCTTTTCCTTTATACAGAAAGAGATGTTCGTTAAGCAAGAGCCTGAATCCAAAATTACGGATAGATTGCTTTATTTGGTTCCGGTTTTCAAGTCTATCATTAAGCGATTTCCAATCGGTATAATCACCGTAATCGTGATTCCCCAGAATAGCATATTTTCCTCCTTTTGCTTTCATTTGTAGGAAATATGACTGCCAACCAACAGTTTCAGTGGCAAAATTATTCACCATATCACCAGTAAATACGATGATATCTGCATTTTGTGCATTTACAAGCTTTATAACCTTCTTCAGTTTTCGGTATTTTCTACCCCAACTGCCCAAGTGGATATCTGATATCTGTACAATTTTATAACCATTGAATGCTTTCGGTAGGTTGGGTATTAATACATGAACATGTGTTACATCAAAATTCCGTGGAGTGATATAGGCGCTTATCATCATTACCACTACAACTAACGCACTCAGTGCAATCCTGATAATGATAAAGTATACACTATCCCGCTTGAAAAGTTTCTGATACAAAAAATGCATGAAAAAGAACACAATATGGATTAGTTTGGGGATATAAATGAGTAGAAAAACGAAATACATCCACATTATCCATGCCACCACCCGGAAATTATGATAAATCTCGAGACCAAATTTGATATAAAGAAATATAGCGGTGAAAAAGATGGGAGGTATTAAATGAAGGAAAATATAAATAGGTCGCACATTTCTATCTTTCAATTTCAGATAGAAAAAAATATCCGGTATGGCAATCATCACCAGTAATAATAACAATATCCCTGTATACATTTTCATAAAAATAGACGTTCTATAATTTTTTTAAATATAAAATTAAAATGCTTGTAAATATTAATAACGTTTCTGAAACTACAAAGTTATGTTTTAATTTATAATTTTTTAAAACTTCACCAGATTGGTATAGTGGGCGTGAGGAGGACTTTTATTTCTGCAATCGTTATAAATTGACCAATCTTTTAAAATTGAATATTTCTACAATACCAAAATAATAGACAAACAACATTCAAGTTACAAACTATTCCAAAAAATTATTATCCAATAACTTCGAATTTATTCTGGCTATCATAATTTTACAAAAGAAATTTCTATTCATTAGTGTGAATTATAATCGTGTACTATTCCATTTCATTTCAATGAAAATTTATCTTTCTCTGAAGTTCTATAAAGTTAAAAAACAAGCAGCAAATAATTCCTATAATATATATTATGTATAATAGAATTCTTAGAGTATTGACAATAACCCCTATTTTAATAATGTTTCTGGCTAAGAAATTATTGATAGCACTCCTGCGATAGTAATAGCTCAGAATTTTCAAACTACAACAGTGTAACACTTATAAAAAAAATTGAAAGTGCGTGGTTCGAGTATTATACTTAAACGTGGAACTAAAGTTAAATGCATACGTCTGACCGATAATCACGAAGAAGTTGATTGTAAGATAGATGGCACAAGTTTGGTTTTAAAAACGTGTTTTTTGAAGAATGGCTATCTCGTTAATATTCATCTAGTTGAGACCCCTATCCTACTCTTTCTAAATAAACAATTAACATAATAAAGACCACTAAACTGTACAGTTTAGTGGTCTTTTAAATCAATAAAAATTAATTTATGAATTGTACAACTTACATACTCGTCTAAAAACGAATGTTATCATTATATTTTTTCTTTTAAATCAATCACCAAATTTAATTCGTCCAATTGAGATTGGTCAATTATTGAAGGCGCATCAATCATCACATCGCGACCAGAATTGTTTTTTGGGAATGCAATACAGTCGCGAATACTCTCTAATCCTGCAAAAAGAGAAACAAACCGATCCAAACCAAAAGCCAATCCACCGTGAGGTGGCGCACCATACTGGAAGGCACTCATTAAGAAACCAAATTGTGCTTCAGCTTTTTCAGGTGTAAATCCAAGGTGTTTGAACATTTCATGTTGCAAAGCAGAATCGTGGATACGAATAGACCCACCACCAAGTTCAACACCATTCACTACCATATCGTAAGCATTTGAACGAACCTCGCCTTTGTTTGTTTCTAATAAGTGAATATCTTCGAGCATTGGCGAAGTAAATGGGTGATGCATAGCGTAATATCGGTCAGTCTCTTCATCGTATTCAAACAATGGGAAATCGATTACCCACAGAGGTGCAAATATATTCTTATCGCGAAGTCCAAGCCTTGCTCCCATTTCTAGTCTTAATTCACAAAGTGCTTTTTGAGTTTTACGTTTTTCTCCGGCCAACATCAGAATTAAATCGCCGGGTAGTGCATTGAATTTTGCAGCAATTTGTTTTAAATCGTCGTTTGAATAAAATTTATCAACAGATGATTTGAATGTTCCATCTGCTTCGCAACGAATATAAACTAGTCCCTTTGCTCCTATTTGTGGGCGTTTTACAAAATCGGTCAATTCATCCAATTGTTTGCGAGTATAACCTGCACAGCCAGTAGCGCAAATACCTGCCACAAATGGAACGCTATCGAAAACAACAAAATCATGCCCTGAAACTATTTCTTTCAGTTCTACAAACTTCATATCGAAGCGAATATCCGGCTTGTCGGAACCGTAATATTTCATTCCATCGGCCCAAGTCATACGAGGAAAAGAATCTGTGAAATCGATATTCTTTACAAATTTAAATAAATGTTTTACCATTCCTTCGAAAATTTGTAATACGTCTTCTTGATCGACAAAAGCCATCTCGCAGTCAATTTGTGTAAATTCCGGTTGGCGGTCGGCACGTAAATCTTCGTCACGGAAACATTTAACGATTTGAAAATATCGGTCGAAACCCGATACCATTAACAACTGCTTAAACAATTGCGGCGATTGTGGCAAAGCGTAAAATTGTCCGGGATTCATACGCGAAGGAACAACGAAATCGCGTGCTCCTTCGGGTGTAGAGCCAATTAATACTGGCGTTTCTACTTCCAAAAAGTTCATTTGATCCAAATATCGACGCGTTTCAAATGCCATTGCATGACGCAATTCAAGATTTGCACGCACAGAGTTACGTCTTAAATCCAGATAACGATATTTCATCCGAATATCATCACCACCATCCGTATTATCTTCGATAGTAAAGGGCGGTGTTTTCGACTCGTTTAATATTATTAATTCAGAAACAAGGATTTCAATGTCGCCCGTTTCCATATTGGCATTTTTATTGCTTCGTTCGGCTATTTCACCAATTACTTGTATTACAAATTCACGACCAAGTTTATTTGCAATTTCAAATAAATCTGCATTAACATCTTGATTCAATACTAGTTGTGTAATTCCGTAACGGTCACGTAAATCAACAAAAGTCATTCCGCCCATTCTTCTGGTACGCTGCACCCAACCGGCCAAGGTCGTTTGTTGTCCTACATTAGCTTGGCGAAGTTCGCCGCAAGTGTGTGTTCTAAACATAATCTATATAATTAATAATTCACAATGCATAATTCATAATTGATTGAATAAAAAACAACCAGATAAAAACAGGGAAAGTGAAGTTATATTGATAATTATTGTTGGAAATATTTTATTGAAATGGGATGTAAAAGTACAAAAAAAATTCAATGAATAAATATTCAACATTCGCAAAATAAAAAGATGTAAAGAAAAATCTTTACATCTTAATTATAAATTTTAAATTATGAATTAACCAAGAGTTACCTCTGGAGAAATTTTCTTAACAAGTCCTTTCAAAACGTCACCTGGTCCAAGTTCGAAAAACTCGGTGGCACCATCGGTTACCATATTTTTTACAGTTTGAGTCCAACGTACTGGAGCTGTAAGTTGATCAATTAAATTTTGCTTAATGGCTTCTGCTTCAGTTTGAGGATAAGCGTTTACATTTTGATAAACCGGACAAACAGGCGTTTTGAAAGTAGTTGCATTTATAGCAGCTTGTAACTCTTCGCTGGCCGGTTGCATTAGTGGTGAGTGAAACGCTCCTCCAACAGGAAGTTTCAATGCGCGCTTTGCTCCTTTTTCTTTCAATAACTCGCAAGCCTTATCAATTCCTTCGATTGAACCGGAGATTACCAATTGTCCGGGGCAATTATAGTTTGCAGGAACAACAATAGCGTCTTTAATCGAATCGCACACTTCTTCAACAACCTCATCGCCTAAACCAAGTACAGCTGCCATTGTTGAAGGTTCGACTTCACAAGCTTTTTGCATGGCCATAGCACGCGCATAAACCAACTTTAATCCATCTTCGAATGATAATGCACTTGCAGCTACCAGTGCCGAAAATTCACCTAAAGAGTGACCAGCAACCATTTCTGGTTTAAAATCATCTCCCAACACAAAGGCCGAAATTACCGAATGTAGAAATACAGCTGGTTGAGTAACTTTTGTCTGTTTTAAATCTTCGGGAGTTCCTTCAAACATTAAATCAGTGATCCGAAAACCAAGAATATCGTTTGCTTTTTCGAAATAATCTTTTGCCAATGGCGATTGATCGTACAGGTCTTTGCCCATTCCTACAAATTGAGCACCTTGACCGGGAAATACGTAAGCTTTCATCTGTTTATATTTAGTTTTTTATAACGTTATTACCAAAAATGGAGAAATATATTGTTGATAATTAAACAAATATCAATTTGCTCCTTTTTTTTATAAAACCGAGCGCAAAGATAATAAAAAGAAGGGAAACATCTAAACGTATACTAACAAAGTTTGAGTTATACCAGATTGATTAAGATATATCTCATGTTATCAATCATTTAAAATCAACATGAAACAAATCGTGTTATTTTATAGAAAAAAACCACTAACTTTGTCCCAAAATTAAAGAAATGGAACTGATTACTAAATACTTTCCTCATCTTACTGATTCTCAGAAGAAGCAATTTGAGGCACTTTATGATTTGTATTTCGATTGGAATTCAAAAATAAATGTGATTTCTCGTAAAGATATTGAGAACTTATATGAACATCATGTGTTACATTCATTAGCAATAGCTGAGATTATCAAATTCCAAGCAGGCACAACGGTTTTAGATGTAGGAACCGGAGGCGGTTTTCCAGGAATTCCCCTGGCTATTCTATTTCCTAAAGTAAAATTTGTTTTGATTGATTCCATCGGAAAAAAAATAAAGGTAGGAACTGAAGTTTCAACGGCTATTGGCTTAAAAAATGTCACATTGAAGCATTTACGGGTTCAGGATGAAAAAGAAAGATATGATTTTGTTCTGAGCCGTGCGGTTATGCCCTTGGGCGACTTGGTGAAGCTTGTACAGAAGAATATTAGTAAGAAACAAAAAAATGCACTTCCAAATGGACTTATCTGTCTGAAAGGTGGTGAATTACATCATGAAATACAGCCTTTCAAGAATGTTGCTGAATTATTTGAAGTGAGTGATTTTTTTAATGAAGAATTCTTTAAAACTAAAAAGGCAGTATATGTGCCGTTGTAAATGTTTGAGGCTAATCAGATTATTTTAAACTGATAATAAATGAATAAACACTAATATTTAGGTTAGAATATTGAAATTAATTCTCTAGTTGTATTATCATTAAACCTTAAAAAAATGACTATTAAAACATTTACCTTCAATCCATTCCAGGAAAACACATATGTACTTTTCGATGAAACAAATGAAGCTATCATCGTTGATGCAGGATGTATACTTGATGCTGAAAAACAAAAACTTAAAAAGTATGTGGAAGATAACAATTTGATTATAAAGCGAGTTATTAATACGCATTTACATTTGGATCATCAATTTGGAAACCGGTTTTTAGTTGAGGTTTATGGTATCAAACCCGAGGCAAGTAAGGATGATGAATTTTTACTTGAAACTGTAGTTGAACAGGCTCGTACGTTTGGATTTCCAATAGATGAAGAAGCGCAACCACTAGGAGATTACATTGTTGAAAATCAAGAAATTAAATTCGGAAATTCAAGTTTAATGGCACTACATGTTCCAGGACATTCTCCTGGAAGCATGGCTTTTTATTCAGAAAAAGATAATGTTTTGATTTCAGGTGATGTATTATTTCAGGGTTCCATCGGAAGAACTGATTTGCCGCGGGGCGATTATGCTACGTTGATTCTTTCGATAACAAAAAAGCTCTTACCCCTACCCGATTCCACCGTAGTTTATTGTGGACATGGTCCGACTACAACTATTAAAAAGGAGAAAGAAGATAATCCATTTCTATAAACTAACAGTATAGATTGTTATATGTAATAAATTCATTTACAACAGGATGTAACCATTGGCTTACATCCTGTTTTTGTTTAATGAAATCCCGGATTTGAGTTGATGAGATATCGTAATATGGTGTGGGAAGTAATTGCATTTGAGTGTATTTTTCTGCAACTTTACCGAAATCGTATCCTTTTCTGGGATAAACAAGAATTGGAAACTCTTTCAGTATTTGCTCATAGTTTTTCCATTGATCGAAAACGAGTGCATTATCGCTTCCAATTATTAAACTGAATTGGCAATCAAGATGTTGTAATCTTAGAAGGTATAAAGTATCAATAGAATAGGATGGTATGGGCATGGTAAATTCTACATCAGAAGCTTTGAATTTTGGCTCGTTCTGTATTGCGAAAACCAACATCTCCAAGCGAATGTATTCATCGAGCAAATCCGAATGATTTTTTAATGGATTACATGGTGAAACAACAAACCAAACCTCATCAACTAATTCATTTACAGTTAGATATTCAGCAAGTTTAAGATGACCTAAATGAACAGGATTGAAAGAACCGGAATAAATTCCAATTCTTTTCTGGTTGGTAGAAATATTCAAGTCAGATTCCAACATTTTGAATTAAATTTATTTATTCAGAAAATCACGAATGGTATTTTCGGCTTCAATTTTTGCCACTTCCAAATCATCATTAACAATCACCTTGTCGAATTTTGTTGAAAAAGTCATCTCATAATCTGCTTTTGAAATTCGTTTTTCTATCATTTCTGGTGAATCAGTTCCTCTGTTTTTTAGACGCTGATGTAGAATTTCAATACTTGGAGGTGCTATGAAAAGTGCAAGCGCGCTTCCGGAATAATTTTCTTTTATATTTAGCCCGCCGACAACATCTACATCAAAAACTATATTATTTCCTTTGCTTGTAATGCGTTCAATCTCACTGCGAAGTGTACCATAATAACAATTCTCATAGACTTCTTCGTACTCTAAAAACTCTTGATTATCAATTTTATAACGAAATTCATCAGGTGATAGAAAATAATAGTCCACTCCATGTTTTTCAGCACCACGCGGTGCACGACTTGTTGCCGAAATGGAAAACTCCATATTGAAATTACAGTTCAATAAATGATGAACCAGTGTACTTTTTCCTGCTCCCGATGGTGCTGAAAATATAATTAATTTGCCACACATATTTTTAGGCGGTAGTTTTTTGTTTATAATTGGTAGTTTATAATTGGTAGTTTATAGTTGGTATTTTTTTTTTACTATTTAATACCAACTATAAACTATAAACTATCTTTTAACTTTGCTCTTGGTTCTTGAATCTAAGAATTACAATACATTCAACACTTGTTCTTTTATTTGTTCCAAATCGTCTTTCATAAGCACTACAATTTTCTGCATTTCACTATTGTTCGATTTTGAACCAAGCGTATTCACCTCTCTGCCAATTTCTTGTGCAATAAATCCTAGTTTTTTACCAGGTGATTTTTCGTGTTGCATTGTTTCCACAAAGTACTCTAAATGATTGCGTAAGCGCACTTTTTCTTCGTTCACATCGAGTTTTTCAATATAAAAGATCAATTCTTGCTCCAATCGGTTTTTATCATAGTCGATTTTATCGGATAAAGCTTGTAAATTCTCTTCCAAACGAGCTTTAATCTTTTCTACACGTTCGGCTTCAAAAGGTGCTGTTTCCTCTAGCAACTGACCGATATGAGCAATTTTATTGTCAAATACTGTTTCCAACGATTTTCCTTCCTGAATTCTAAAAACAGTTAGCTGCTCTATAGCCAATGCAATGGTCTTTTTAATCTCAATCCATTCATTTTCATCCAATTCTACAGTTTCAGTTTTCATTGTATCGGGCAAACGTAGCAATACATCAAACCAATTTGCAGGTACATCAATGCCAAGCTTATCAGACAATGTTTTGATTTGCTGATAGTAAGACTCGATCACAGATTGATTTATTTGAGTTACCGATTCTTTACCGGAATTATCGACATACAGAGATAAGTCAATTTTGCCTCGTTCCAATTTTTGAGAAAGTTCGTTGCGAATTTCAATATCCTTTTCGCGATACAATCCAGATATGCGTGTTGACACATCTAATTGTTTGCTATTCAAAGACTTTATTTCAACCACGATTTTTTTATTTCCGTATTCGCAAGTGGCCTTTCCAAAGCCGGTCATAGATTGTATCATAATATTTTTTATATGTTTTCGGATGCAAAAAAACTCCGAATTGGTGAATTATAGAAGCACTTAGCCCATAAACAGACTAACTTTGATTACAATTGCAAAAGTACAATTTTTATTTTAAAGTATCGAATTAAGATATAATCTATCAATTTTGGCACAAAAGAGGAAAAAATGTGTCAAAACTATCAAAAAACCAATCGTTTTATTTTACTTTTTCAAAAATGTTTATACCTTTGCCTGCATAAATCAAATTTTCATGAACTGCATTCATTCGATATTTCTCTGGTGTTGGCATAGTAATCATTGAAAACAATGAGGTTCAGTTTTGTGATATAAATTATTAGAAAATACAATGATAACAGCCTGTTGTTTAGAATATAACGACAGGCTTTTCTTTTAAAAATTAAATAAATACAATACTTAAAGATTTAAATTACAAGAACATGGAAAAAACAAAGAAATTTCTACTGGCAGAAAAAGAATTGCCGACTAAATGGTATAATATTGTTGCCGACATGCAAAACAAACCCTTGCCAATGTTGCATCCGGGAACAAAACAACCAATAAAAGAAGAAGATTTATATCCTTTATTTGCGAAAGATTTAGCGCATCAAGAAATGAATCAGACTGATGCATGGATTGATATTCCCGAAGAAGTTCGTGAAAAATTAAAAATCTACCGCCCTACTCCACTTGTTCGTGCTTATAATTTGGAAAAAGCATTGGACACTCCGGCACATATTTATTTCAAAAACGAAAGTGTAAGTCCGGTTGGATCTCACAAATTAAATTCAGCATTAGCCCAAGCATATTATTGTAAAAAAGAAGGTACAACTAATATTACCACCGAAACGGGTGCAGGACAATGGGGAACAGCATTATCGTTTGCTGCCAAAGCATTTGGACTGGAATTGGCAGTTTATATGGTGAAAATAAGTTACGAACAAAAACCATATCGTCGTTCGTTAATGCAAACATGGGGAGCTACAGTAATTCCTTCACCAAGTATGTCAACCAAAGCGGGTCGCGAAATAATTACTAAGAACCCAAATTATCAGGGAAGTCTTGGAACAGCTATTTCTGAGGCTATAGAATTGGCCATGAGTACGCCAAATTGTAAATACACGTTGGGAAGCGTATTGAATCATGTTTCATTGCATCAAACAGTTATAGGTTTGGAAGCAGAAAAACAAATGGAAATGGCTGGTGAATATCCTGATATAGTAATCGGATGTTTTGGTGGTGGTTCCAATTTCTCTGGTTTGGCTTTTCCATTTATGCGCCATTCCATCAAGGAAGGTAAAAAAACCCGTTTTATTGCTGCTGAACCAGCTTCTTGTCCAAAATTGACCCGTGGCAAATTTGAATATGACTTTGGAGATGAAGCCGGTTACACCCCGCTTCTGCCAATGTTCACGTTGGGTCATAATTTTGCTCCTGCACATATTCATGCAGGTGGACTTCGTTATCATGGTGCCGGAACAATTGTAAGCCAGCTAATGAAAGATAAAATGATGGAAGCTGTGGATATTAATCAACTAGATTCATTTAAAGCCGGTGTTTTATTCGCTCAAACCGAAGGAATTGTTCCTGCCCCCGAATCGGCTCATGCAATAGCTTCAGCTATCAACGAAGCCTTGAAATGCAAAGAAGAAGGCACAACTAAAACTATCTTGTTTAATCTATCTGGACATGGATTAGTTGACATGGCAGCATACGATCAATATTTGGCAGGTGATCTGGTTAATTATGCTTTGTCTGATGAAGATATTGCTAAAAATGTTAGCAAATTGGAAAACTTGGTTTAGTATAATAAATCAGTTTTAAAAAGGCTTCCAAAATTGGAAGCCTTTTTTATTTAATTAAATATCAGTCACTTTCTCCTTTTTATAATTGATATTTGTAATAATTCGTAAGGAAGTATCCCTTGTCAGATAGCTCCACGCCCAGTTAAAGAAAATTACGATTTTATTTCGAACACTTAATATCAGCATCAAGTGTAAAAACATCCAAATATACCATGCCAAAACGCCTTTAAATTTGATGAAAGGCAACTCAACCACCGCTTTGTGTTTTCCAATAGTTGCCATCATTCCTAAATCATTGTATTCATATTCCTTTTTATTAGAATTTTCGTTTTTCAACGATTTAAGTATGTTTTTACCTAGATTCTTAGCTTGATTAATGGCCACATTTGCAACTTGCGGGTGACCATTCGGATAGTTGGGAGTTTCCATATAAGCAACATCGCCTAATGCGTAAATATTGTCGAAACGTTTAAGCTTGTTCAACCGATCAACCACATACCTGTTTTTGAAAATGTCTTTTGTTTCCATTCCTTCAATAATATTTCCTGTAACTCCTGCTGCCCAAATTACGTTTTTAGAAGGAATTTTTTCTCCGGTACTTAAAATTGCCACATTTCCATCGTAGGATTCAATCATTGTTTCTGTTTTTACTATGACACCCATCTCTTCGAGGTATTTTCGCGAAGCATTTTTTGATTCATCGCTCATATTATTAAGCGTATATTTACTGCCTTCCAAAAGTATTATATTGAACTTTGAAAAATCTATATTGTGATAATCTTTTGGTAATACATCTCTTTTTAATTCTGCAAATGCACCTGAAAGTTCAACGCCGGTTGGTCCCGCACCCACTATGACAATATTCATCCACGCTTGTTTTTCTTCGGGTCTGGCAAATATTTCTTTCTCAAAACTAAATAGGATTTTATTTCGTATATCAATGGATTCCTGAGTGGTTTTCATCGAAAATGTATTTTCACTCATTTGCTTATTTCCAAAAAAGTTGGTTTTACAACCGGTTGCAATTATTAAATGATCGTACGTTATGGTTCTGTCATAAGTAGTCATAATTTTTTTTTCAATGGGATTAATGCCAATAATATCTGCCATTCTGAAATCAACATTTTTACTTTTTTGAAATATTTTACGAAAAGGGAATGAGATGCTTGATGGTTCGAGTCTACCACTTGCCACCTGATAAAACAGAGGTTGAAATTGATGGTGATTTTGTTTATCAACCAACACAATTTTTAAATCAGCTTTCATTAAATTTCTTGCTAGCTGCAAACCTGCAAATCCACCACCGATTATGACTACCTTATCGCCATTTTTAATTCCAAATTCACTCATTTATTTATTAATTTTATAAATTGAAATGCAATACTTATAAACAATAGAATTTGACAATTGTTTATTAATAAGGATTTTTTTCTTTAATTCTCTCGATATTATTAAAAAAAACTTATTATCAGGTAGTTACAAATGAAAACTATAAATTAGAATATTATCTTTATCTTTGCAAAAAATAGTAGGTCGGTTTGTCGCTTTTCCATTTTGGAATGGAGGAAAGTCCGGGCAACGCAGAGAACCATATTTCCTAACGGGAAGCTGTTTGCAAGAGTAGAGTAGCGTAACAGAAAAAAACCACCATTCCTTCGGGTTTGGAAAGGGTGAAAAGGTGAGGTAAGAGCTCACCGGATTTGGTGGTAACATCGGATGCCGTACGCCTTATGGGTTGCAAGATCATGTACACCGACGCATGTAGGGTTTCTCGCCCGATGTCGGGGGGTAGATCGCTAGAGACAAATGGCAACATTTGTTCGAGATAAATGACAGACGCTTTGTGCAAACAAAGTACAGAACCCGGCTTACAGACCTGCTATTTTTTTTAAAAACCTCATTTTTAATACACTATAAATTTATTTTTATGTCTAAACTTATAGCTTTTTTTAAGCAAATCTATAATTTTATTCGATATGACATTTGGCGGATTACTGAAAATGAATTATCACGTTCTCGTCGGTTTTCATATCGGATAATCAAAACAATGGTTGTAGCTGTGAGGGGATTTATTGATGATGATTTAGATATCAGGGCTTCAGCGCTTACCTACTCCATTTTATTTGCCATTGTTCCACTTTTTGCATTAATTATTGCCATTGCAAAAGGTTTTGGAGTTGAAAAGTTGATAGAAGACTCATTAAAAGGTACTTACATTGCTCAGGCTAATATGATTCCTACTGTAATGGGATTTGTTGAAAGGTATCTTGAAACTACATCTGGGGGGATATTTATTGGTATAGGTCTTATTATTTTGTTTTGGTCTGTAATGAACTTTTTCATGCAAGTGGAAAAATCATTTAATGAAATCTGGCAAGTAAAAAAGTCACGTTCACCCATTCGTCAGTTCACAACTTATTTTTCTACCATCCTTATTATTCCGTTATTAATTGTTTTTTCAAGTGGATTCTCAATTTTTGTTAGTTCAGCACTTTCTCAGTCGTACTTTTATCAGATTCTTACCCCTTTTCTACGTTTTGGCGTGAAACTGGTTCCGTATTTTTTAAACTGGATAATGTTCACTATTTTGTATATGGTTATCCCAAATACACGGGTGAAATTTTTTAATGCATTATTGGCAGGCATAATTGCAGGCTCGGCATTTCAATTATTTCAAATGCTATACATTAATGGTCAGGTATATTTATCACGTTATAATGTAATTTATGGAAGTTTTGCAGCCATCCCATTGTTGCTGTTATGGCTTCAGATATCCTGTTTAATCGTGCTTTTAGGTGCAGAAATATCGTATGCTTCACAAAACATCAAAAATTTTGATTACGATATTGATACAAGGAATATTAGTAATCGATATAAGAATTTTCTGACACTTTTTATTACTCACCTAGTAGTTAAGCAATTTGAGGAACAAAAACCTCCATTGTCTTCCGAAAAGATTTCAGAAGAATATAAATTACCAATACGATTGGTCAATCAGATTTTAACAAGACTTGTAGAAACGTCAGTTTTGATTGAAGTGTATAGTGAAAAATCAAAGTTAAAAACCTTTTTACCGGCATTTGATATAAACCAACTTACTTTAAGTCTATTTAATTCTAAATTAGAGAAATACGGCTCAGAGGAATTTCTAAGCACAAGAAATGAACAACTGGATAATTTTTGGCAAAGAACGCTCGAAATAAAGAAGAATTCAGAAGAATACGCTGAAACATTATTGATAAAAGATATTTAGAAAATAATATCATTTGATTGCCTTTTATAAATGATTTGTAAATCATAAAAAAAATCTGCTCCGGTATTTCGGAACAGATTTTCTTTTATAATGAAACGAATGCTTAAATCTTTTTCGTCTCTACTGTTTTGGTTTCACATTTTTTTTCACAAGCCTTATCAGTTTTAGCTGTTTCTTTTTTGCAAGGTGTAGCACATGCTGTTTTATCACCAGCTTTTTTATTTTTGCAGCAATCAGCGTCCGATTTACCCGAACAACATTTAGTTGCAGTAGCATCAGCTTTTTTCTCGCATTTAACTTCTGATTTCACAGCTTCTTTTTTTACAGTTGTTTGAGCCGTTACAGCTGAAACAGAAATAAATATCGCAACAAGCGATAAAATTGCAATTCTTTTTCTCATTTTCTTATTGGTTTATTAGTAAAAAATATAGTTTTTAATGATTTAGAAATAAATTTCTAGCACAAAGATAGAATGCTTAAATGAATAAACAAGAGAATTTTACCACATTCATTTTTTTTAAGGAATGATGTTTTTTCTTTAATTAAAATCAACAACTCATTTCACCTGCATTTTTTTTGGCCGATAATAAGCTATATGCACCTTTTATCACAATTTTATTTGTTTTAATATCAAATCCTTCAGGGAGTTTCACTTCAGTCATTTTTAAATTAGTAACGAAATAACCTGAACCTGATTATTAGTAGAATCGGGTATGGCATCAATTGGCAATTGAGTTAAAGAATAACTTCACCATGCAATTAGTGAAATTACAAATAAACTAATCAGAAATTTATTTTTTATTGAAAATTGGATAATACGTTCTATCATAAATGAATAGTATTAACATTAAAATTATGAATACAAAAGTTTTAGTTCACAAAGATCAAAATCTATGTAAACATAATTCACAAACAGTTTAAATTATCTGTTTGTAAAATTCATAAATTTCAAATTAATAGAACAGCTTGAAGAGTAATTATATCTCGTTCAGAGTGATGAACAAGATTATCTGGGGGTTGATGATAGTTTAATTGCGTTTTAACTGAACTTGAGACATATTTATTATCATAAATTGAAAACAAATAAGTTAAAAAAATGTATTAATTATTAAACTGCTTATTGAAAGAATCGAAGGCGTATCAACTTTTAATCTTATTAAATGGCAACCAATTGGATGATGATTAGTATTTTCACAAATGATGTCATTTTCATTTTCATGATTTTCAATTGACTTTGTATAATGATGAAGAGTTGAACATGAGTGTTGTGCTACCGACTCAATTCATTCATTAGCAAATGTTTGACAACAATAATTCACAAAATTAACGCCTAACCCTGCAAATAGAAAATAGGCAGCAGATAAGAGAATAAGAATATTTTCTGGAAAATTTGTCTTCATAACGCTACAAAGATAGAATGAATATTAAAACGTAAAAATTTTTTTTATAAATTTTAGACATTATCTGTTTTTTATATTGTAAATTTGTACCAAAATTTAATTAAGCAAAAAAGTTATGAAAAGGCATTTTATCATCTTGTTATTTAGCATTTTAACCTCACTTATTTTTTTCTCATGCAAACAAAAAACGATAAAAACAGATGCAAAAGACTATGCAAAAAGGTATTTTCTAGTTTCTGACACCAATAAGGGTTCGTTAAAAGTAGAAATTCACATTGAAGTTCCAGTTGCATTTACCAATAAAATCATTTTGGATTCAATCAGAAAAACGATTATAACTAATTTATTCAGAGAAAATTATATTTCTCATTCTAACGATTCGTTAGTAGAAATATTCTCAAATGAGTTGGCAGTAGATTATAGGTTAAATAATGCACCAATGATTAATTTACTGGATAGCGGAAGCATGTATTCATTTAATAATGAGCATGTTTTATCAGGCTTTAGTTTGTTGTCTGATAAAAATATTTATGTATACGGCATTGAACGATATGTGTATATGGGTGGTGCTCATGGACTTGAGACCAGAAATTATATTAATTTTAATCTCAAAACTGGAAACGTGATTAATGAGAGTGATTTATTTGTTAATAATTATAAAAACGAACTGGCCGAGTTGATTAAACGTAGAATTATTGAAGAAAGTAAAGAAACCAAAAACACTAAAAACTCAGAACCCATAATTAGTTTAGAAGATACTGATTTTTGGACCGATTCCATAAAGCCTAATGGTAATTTTTACATTACAGATGAAGGCATTAATTATGTGTTCAATCCTTACGAAATTGCACCTTATTATTTGGGAGAAACAGAAGTAACAATACCGTTTAGTCGACTTACGAATTTACTTAAGCCGAATTCTCCTATTGCCTATTTAGTAGAAAAACAGCAATAAAAATGATTGATTATATATCAAAAACTGCTAAATGAATTCATTTTTCGAATTACTAAAAAACAGACGCAGCATACGCAAGTATTTGCCGAAGCCTGTGGAACAAGAAAAAATACACTGTATTACAAAAGCTGTGTTGATGTCACCGGCTTCCAAACGATCTAATTCCTGGGAGTTTATAGTGATACAAAATCCTGAAATGTTGAAAAAACTTGCCAATTGTCGTCCTCATGGTTCGCAGCTTCTGTCTGATTCGCCGTTGGGAATAGTAATAATTGCTGATACAACTAAAAGTGATGTTTGGATAGAAGATGCGTCGATAGCCGGTATTATAATGCAATTGCAAGCACAGGATTTAGGTTTAGGAAGTTGTTGGGTGCAAGTATTTAAACGCGAAAAGGATGAAAAAACCACAGCAGAAGAATACATAAGAAGTCTTTTGAACATTCCTGCACAGTTCGCAATATTAAATATCATTTCAATAGGTTACCCTAATGAGGAACGAAACAGTCATGATGAAGAAAAATTACAAATTCAAAAAATCCATTATGAAATTTTTTAAAATATAAAGTCATATTATTAAGTTGTTATACGTTTGATTATCAGCCGTATATTTAATTTTAAATTATGCTCCCGATAGCTATCGGGATAATTATATTTCACTTGATATTCTCTAAATTCAAATTCGATTACATAAATATAAACCTATAAATTTGATTAATATGGCTGCTAAAAAAGACAATCGTTTAGCTTGGGGAGTTACGCTACTTGTTTTCGGTTGCTTATTTTTATTACGACAACTTGCTGTGTTATCGCCAGAAATTTCGGCTATAGTTTTTGACTTTAAGAATTATCCCCTTTTAATGGGGATTATCTTTCTACTAACTCATTCTAACAAAAATATTGGTATTGTTTTAATTGTAGTAGGATTACTGTTTAGATTATCCGATATAATACTATTAACTAGGCATATATCTGATTATATTTGGCCAGTATTATTGATAATTGCAGGAGGTATTTTGATATTTGGAGTGAAAAGGAAATAATTAGTTGAAAAATCTTACTTATGGAAATTGTTTTTATCGGTTCGGGAAGTTTGGCTACGCATTTAGCATTGGCTTTAAAGGAAAAGGGCGTCACTGTTAAACAAGTTTTTAGTCGAACAAAATCAAATGCAGCAAAATTAGCTGAGAAATTAGATTGTTCTTATACTACTGATTTATCTGAAATTTATGATAAGGCTGACATTTATTTTTATGCATTAAAAGATAGTGCTTTTCATAAAACATTGAAAAGTTTTGATTTGCCTGATGCCATTCATGTTCATACTGGTGGAAGTATACCCATGAGCGAGTTTGATGGAATTGCTAGGAAATATGGAGTTTTTTATCCGCTTCAAACTTTTTCGAAAGAGAAGGAAGTTGATTTCAGCCAAATTCCTATTTGTATAGAAGCAGTAGATTCAGAAACTCAACGAATACTTTTTGATTTAGCCAATCTGCTTAATTCAAAAACATTTCTTATTTCATCCGAACAACGTAAAAAGCTACATTTAGCAGCTGTATTTGCGTGTAATTTTAGCAATTACATGTACGACATATCATCGCTAATACTCGAAGATATTGGTGTTGGATTTGAAATTTTACATCCTCTCATACTGGAAACTGCTCTTAAAGTACAATCGGTAACTCCTTTTAAAGCGCAAACAGGTCCGGCAGTACGATTCGATGACAAAATCATTAAAAATCATCTTAACATGTTGAAAAACAGAAGAGATTTAAAGAAAATATATAAATTGATAAGTAAAGATATTCATAAACGCCACAAGAAAATATAGCACTTCTGTTTAAATTAAACATTTTTTTTTTGAATTTATTATACAATAATTCATATTTCCATAATAAATGTCGGCATACCTCAGACTAGTCCGTTTTCAGAATTTGATTTTCATTGCATTCATACAAATAGTAATGGATCAGGTTGTTATTGCACCTATTTTACAAACCTACGGATTCGATTCTACGTTTGGCATGTTGGGTTTGTTAATTTCTGCTACAATTTTGATTGCTGCAGCCGGTTATGTTCTGAATGATTATTTCGATGTAAAAATTGATACCATAAACAGACCTGATAAACAAGTTGTTGGGAAATATATCACTAAACGAAGTGCTATGCTTATTCATCAGATTCTTACAGGACTTGGTGTTTTTTTAGGATTATTATTGGCTTATTTTGCCCGAAGTTTTACAATTGCATTTATCTTTATTGTTGTTCCGGGATTGCTTTGGTTTTATTCGGCAAGTTATAAACGTCAGTTTCTGATTGGAAATCTGGTGGTTGCGTTTATTACTGCCATTACTGTACTCACTGTAGGCATTACCGAATTAGCCTTTTTACAAAAAGAATATGGAAAATTAATATTCGAAACCCCTATTCCTTCCAATTTCTATGGTTGGATGGGTGGCTTTGCATTATTTGCATTTATTTGTACTCTTATTAGAGAGATAATAAAAGATATTGAAGATGAAAATGGCGACAAAGAAATGGAATGCAGAACTTTGCCGATAGTTTGGGGAACAAATAAAACGAAATTATTTCTTTATGTTCTCATTATAGTTACGGTTTTTGGGCTGTTGCTATTTAACCATTTGTATATACATTTTGAAGGTACTCTCACCATTCGTTATATAATATTTGGATTGATACTTCCATTTATTATTTTAGCCTATTTAATTTATACATCTAAAAATCCATTGGATTATCATAATGCTGCAAATCTGTCAAAGATGATTATGCTTATTGGTGTTATGTATGGTTTTGTATTCTATTATTTACAGGCAAAAACCTTTGGAATAAGTTTATTCAATCTTTTTTTAGTAAAATAATAGTATTGAAATCTACGTCGTAAATTTAAAACCATGCTCACTAATCTAGACAAATTTAATATCATTCTGGCGTCGCAATCTCCCCGAAGAGAGGAACTGTTACGTGGTTTAAATATACCTTTTGAAGTTAAAGTTATTGAAGTGGAAGAAACCTATCCACAATGGATTGTTGGCGTTGATATTCCGATGTTTTTGGCCGAAAAAAAAGCGAATGCCTTTAAACACTTAATGACTGATAATACAATGCTTATTACAGCTGACACCATTGTATGGCATGAAGGTCAAGTTTTCGGGAAGCCAATAAATAAAGCAAATGCAACTTCTATGCTAAATGCATTGTCTGGAAAAACGCATCAGGTTATTACAGGCGTTTGCATTACCACTCTAAAGAAACGTAAAGTATTTTCAGTAATTTCAGATGTCCGTTTTGCAAAATTAAATCCAAAAGAGATTGAATTTTATATAGAAAACTATAAACCCTATGATAAAGCCGGAAGTTATGGCGTTCAGGAATGGATTGGTTTTATTGGCGTTGAGTTTATAGAAGGGTCGTATTTCAATGTCATGGGATTGCCAATACAACGGTTGTACACCGAATTAAAAAACTGGGATAAATACTGAGAGATTTCAGAATAAAAACTAACAACAATCACATTCTTTCCCTTTGGCTTTTTCAAATGCTTCTTTTCCCTCAGAAATAGAGAAATAAGTAAGTCCGGCAGCTCCAATAATATCGGCATAAGCAAAACCTGTAAATTCATAAATAAGACTTGAAACAAGCAATACCAGAGACATATAAACACAGATTTTAGTACAGTTGCTGTCTGCAATTATTGGATCTGATTTTAGTTTTTTACCCACATTTTTCTTTGCCAACATCAGCCAAACCATTACAAATATTGAAATTAAAGAAATAATTACGCCCCATATTGTCGTTTCAGGTTTATGATTATTCAATATACTGAAAATAATTCCAACAATTAATCCTACTGAAAGAAGATAAAAAGCTGTTCCCGTTACTTTCAAAGCTTGAATTTCAAAAGTACTTTTTCGGCTTTCAGGGTTTTGACGCATTCGTAGTATCATAATAGTTATTCCAATACCAGAAATAACTTCAATAAAGCTGTCTGCACCAAATCCAAACAATGTAAGTGTCTCATCCTCATATCCAAGTATCATTGAAGCAATTCCTTCTAATACATTGTAAATAATGGTAAACAGACTTAAATATAATGCTTTTTTATATAATTTGACTTCTGAGGCAATCATTTGAATAATTTTAAAAAATGAATATATTATTTTCCGGCTTAATTATACAATAATACATTTATTTAACCAACAAATAAACTAATAAACAGAGCAATATTTAACACTGCAACAATTACTCCGAGAGAATAAAGTAATATTTTGGAATGCTTTGAATTTTTATATTTGCCCATTACTTTTTCCGATGATGTAAGATATACCTGTAAAAAAATGGTGAAAGGAAGTTGAATACTCAATATCATTTGAGAAATAATTAAACCTTGAAATGGATTAGTAATCAGCAATATAATGCCAAATGCAATTATTAATGAAATGGCAACACCTACTCGTGAATGATTGTCTTTAATATCATAAGGTTCCTTGTACATTCCTGCAAAAATAGTTCCAGCTGCCATTCCAGATGTTATGGTGGAAGCAATCCCTGCAAATAATAGCGCAACTGCAAAAACAACTGCAGCATTATTTCCAAGCAACGGTGCTAATAGTTGATTTGCTTGTTGAAGTTCGGAAACTGGAGTTTTAGAATAAAAAAAAGTGGCAGCAGCCAATAAAATCATGGCACTATTAATGGCCCAACCTATTAACATTGAAACCAATGTGTCCATAAATTCATATCGCAACTGTTTTTTAATCACCTTTTCGTCTTTCAAATTCCATTGACGGCTTTGAATAATTTCTGAATGAAGAAACAAATTATGCGGCATTACCACTGCACCCAGTACACTCATGATAATCAGCATTGAACCTTTTGGAAACGAAGGCGTAACCCAACCGGTGATGGCACTGTTCCAATCGATATTTACAAGAGAAAGCTCATATAAAAATGACAATCCAATTACTGATACAAAAGCTATAATCCATTTTTCAATGATGATATAAGAATTGGTAAAAAGCATTATCATCACAAAAATGGTAACCAGCAAAGCACCTGCTTGCAACGGAATATTAAACAACATATTTAACGCAATGGCACCACCTAATATCTCCGCCAGCGAAGTAGAAATGGATGCCAGCATAGCTGTCGAAAGAAGAAACTTAGAATATTTTGGTTTAAGGTAAATAGTGGTTGCTTCTGAAAGACAAAGTCCTGTAGCAATTCCTAAGTGAGCTACATTGTGCTGAAGAAAAATCAACATGATTGTCGAAAGAGTAACCATCCATAACAATGCATAACCAAACTCTGCACCAGCTGCCAGATTGGAAGCCCAGTTTCCGGGATCGATAAATCCAACTGTAACTAACAGTCCTGGTCCTATAAATTTGAAAATATCCAATCCGCCCATTATCGGACGGTAGTTTTTTCGATCAATATTCTTGAAAAGTCTAAACATATAATTGCATTTGTATTTTAAATTATTTAACCTGTCCTATTTATTCTACAATCAAAATAAAATTCAAAATTACGATATTTTATTATCAATATCTCATTTTTAGAAAAGGTTATAAAAATTCTATTAATAATTTTAAACAATACAAATGCAATATTGTTTTAAAAACAACAAATGATTATTTTGAAATGAAAAAAAGTAAAATACAATATATTCGAACCATTTCTATATTTTTTGTGTTATTTAGTCTGACTGTCATTTCGTGCAGTAAAACATCAAAAAAAAATCTATGACCATTTCGGAAACCGACAGGTATTATTCCGCTTTATCTTCAAAAGAAGGTATGAATGTTGCATTTATCGCAATGTTCGATACAACTGGTGTGATGTTAACTGCAAATCATTTACCAGTTGTAGGCCAAAACGCAATAAGTCAATTATTATCAAAAAGAAACAACAGCACTTTTATAATAACGTGGGAGCCTTTGTTCGAAAAAATGGCAGATTCGGCTGATTTAGGCTATACGTATGGTACTTATACTATTACTGATAAAGCTAATAAAACTATAACCAGCGATGGCACATATGTTACTATTTGGGAAAAGAACAAAAAGGGCGAATGGAAAGCAGTTCTTGATAGTGGTAACGAGGGAATAAAAAGTGAATAGCAATTATATTCTTTGATTATTTTTAAATTTGAAAATAATTATGAAAAGGTTTTATACGATTTTGATTATATTATTTGTAAGTTGTAGAATTTAAATTTATACACAGAATCCTAAATATTCAATTAATTCATCAACCGATTCACTAAAATTAGGTAAAGTCGAATATGAGAACTCTTGTATTAGATGTCATAAACTAAAAGAACCAGCGAAATTTACCAGCGAAAAGTGGCCTAAATTGGTAAATAAAATGCAAAAACGTGCAAAATTTCAAATGATCAAAGAGAAATGATTATAAAATATGTAGTTTCTGAAGCAAAAGATTTTAAAAAAATCGATAGAATATAATTAGGTTCATTTTTGATTAAAATTAAATAAAAATACATTAAATATTTGTGTTATCAAAATAAAATCGTAAATTTGCAAAGTTTTCAAATCGCAAAAGCATTCCTGCTTTTGTCAAACAATCTAAAAAAATACATTCACAATTTAACGTTATTTTTCCGGAAGGAAAATCTCCACAAAAAAACGTTTATTCATCATCTTTATGAGTAATTACACCATTTTGCAATTGAATGCGAAAGAACTGTCCGAACTAAAGGACATCGCAACAGAGTTAGGACTAAAAGTCACTAATTCAGCTAAAAAAGAAACTTTGGTCTATGATATTTTAGACCAACAAGCCGTAGTAAATGCGCAACGTAAAACCATCTCAAACGAAATTCAATCGGCCGATCGTAAAAAAAGACTACGTGTGCCGATAAAGAAAACTTCGGATCAAAAAGTTGCAACAGTTGAAAGAACTCTTGCTGCAAAACCGATTATTGAAAAACCTACCCAAAAAGTAGTAAAAAAAGAAGTGTCGGAAATAGTAAAAAAAGAAACGGTAAAAGCAGAAGTTGCTCCACTTTTAGAAGTGAAACCTATTGATAATGTTGTTGCTAAGCCAGAAGTAAAACCAGCTAAAAAACCAAACAAAGCTAAACCAAAACCTGCCAAACCAATTATCCAAAAACAACCTGTAGAAAAAGTGGAAACTAAAGAACCACATACTATTGCAGCCCCAGTTAAGGTATTTGTATTGGAAGATAAACCAGAAATTGATGTTGAATCGGAAGAGTCGATATTTGTGCCTGAAGTGGCTTTGGAACAATTGGTAGAAGGTGTTTTGGAAAATGCTAAAGTGAAAGTAGAAATACCAGAGTTAAAGCCAAAACAGAATATTAATCCAAATAACAGCAATACCAATAATAATAACAGAAATAAATTCACGAGTCGTCCGGACAAAAGCGAAAAACAGTTTGATTTCGACGGAATACTTGAAGGTACGGGAACATTAGAAATGATGGCTGACGGTTATGGATTCCTTCGTTCAGCTGATTATAACTACCTTGCATCTCCGGATGATATTTATGTTTCTCAATCACAAATAAAACTTTTTGGATTAAAAACCGGTGATACGGTAAAAGGAGCTATTCGACCTCCAAAAGAGGGTGAAAAATACTTCCCGCTAATCAAAGTAGCTCAAATTAATGGTCGTTCACCTGAATATGTTCGTGACCGTGTTCCGTTTGAGCACCTCACTCCTCTTTTCCCAGATACAAAATTCAATCTTTGCAGTGGCAAAAACGACACACTTTCTGCCCGCATCGTCGATTTATTCTCACCAATTGGAAAAGGTCAACGTGGTTTAATTGTTGCACAACCAAAAACAGGTAAAACGGTTTTACTAAAAGATATTGCAAACGCTATTGCTGCTAATCATCCGGAAGTATACATGATTGTATTACTGATAGATGAACGCCCAGAAGAAGTAACAGATATGGCACGAAGCGTACGCGCCGAAGTGGTTTCGTCTACTTTCGACGAACCGGCTGAACGTCACGTAAAAGTAGCCAGCATGGTTCACGAAAAAGCAAAACGCATGGTAGAATGTGGTCAGGATGTGGTTATTCTGCTTGACTCCATAACTCGTTTGGCTCGTGCTTACAATACAGTTTCTCCTGCCTCAGGTAAAATTCTTTCGGGTGGTGTGGATGCCAATGCATTACACAAACCAAAACGTTTCTTTGGAGCTGCACGTAATATTGAAAATGGTGGTAGTTTAACTATTATCGCAACTGCATTAACAGAAACAGGTTCGAAAATGGACGAAGTAATTTTTGAAGAATTCAAAGGAACCGGCAATATGGAGCTTCAACTAGATCGTAAATTGTCAAATAAACGAATTTTCCCTGCTGTAGATATTATGGCTTCAAGTACTCGTCGTGACGATTTATTATTGGATAAAGATACATTGAACCGCATGTGGATTCTTCGTCGTCATTTGTCCGATATGAACTCTTTTGAAGCTATGGAATTTTTGAAAGAGAGGATGGAGCGTACCGAAAACAACGATGAGTTTTTGGTTTCAATGAACGGATAATAGCAGTAGTTTATAGTAAATAGTATATAGTTTATAGAAAGAATTGCCTGAGAAATTAGGCAATTCTTTTCGTTTAATAGGGTTCTATTTCTGCACAAAAACAAACAAACTATGCAGTTTTTTGTCAATTTAATGAAAAAAGAACTATCTTTGCCCCCGAAATTTTAAAAATCTTCATTTTAAAAACATAGAATAAACATGAAATTATTGGAAGGAAAAGTAGCTATCGTAACCGGTGCTGCACGTGGAATTGGAAAAGCTATTGCTTTGAAATTAGCCAGCGAAGGTGCTGATATTGCATTCACCGATTTAGTTATCGATGAAAATGCGTTAAACACTCAAAAAGAAATTGAAGCTTACGGTGTAAGAGCAAAAGGATATGCATCCAATGCAGCCAATTTTGAAGAAACACATACTGTGGTTGATGCTATTGTAAAAGAATTCGGTCGTGTGGATGTGTTGGTAAACAATGCAGGTATTACAAAAGACGGATTGATGATGCGCATGAGCGAAATGCAATGGGATGCAGTCATCAATGTAAACCTAAAATCTGCTTTTAACTTTATACACGCTTGTACTCCGGTAATGATGAAACAAAAATCAGGAAGTATCATTAATATGAGTTCGGTAGTTGGTGTTTCCGGTAATGCAGGTCAATCTAACTATTCAGCTTCCAAAGCTGGCATGATTGGTTTGGCAAAATCGGTAGCCAAAGAATTGGGATCTCGTGGAATTCGTGCAAATGCAATTGCTCCAGGCTTTATCGAAACAGAAATGACACATGCATTAACTGATGAACAACGTGCAAAATGGAATGAAGTAATTCCTTTGCGTCGTGGTGGAAGTCCAGATGAAGTAGCAAAAGTTACTCTTTTCCTAGCTTCTGATTTATCTAGCTACGTAAGCGGACAGGTAATTGCCGTTTGTGGTGGAATGAATACCTAATATAGCCCCCAACCTCCGAAGGGGGATTAAGAAAAGACGTTTCGGAACATTTCGGAGCGTCTTTTTTTAAATAATTCGGTAAATTTCCATGATATGCTTTAGAATATTATCAAAATCAATTTTAAGGTCAATTAATTTACCGGTTTTAATATCAAAAACCCAGCCGTGAACAGTCAATTGTCTTTCAGAATAAGCTTTTTGAACATCGGAGGTTTTAATCACGTTCACACATTGTTCTTGTACGTTCAGTTCTACTAATCTTTTGTATTTTTCCTCTTCGTTTACAATAAAGTTCAGTTCATCCTTGTGAAGGCGATACACATCCCTTATATTTCGCAGCCAGGGATTTAGAATTCCTAAATCAGATGACTGCATGGCTGCCTTGACCCCACCACAGTAGTAATGCCCGCAAACAATTATGTGTTTTACCTTCAAATGTGTAACTGCGTAAGTAACTACCGACATGGCACTTAGGTCAATATTTGAGACCATATTCGCAATATTCCTATGAACAAAAACTTCACCAGGCTTTACTCCCATTAGTTCTTCTGCTGATACACGACTATCTGAACATCCAATGTAAAGTATTTCAGGACTTTGTCCAAGATATAAGTTCTCGAAGTATTTTTTATCAGTTTTGAGTTTTTCACTGATCCATTCATCATTGTTCTTAAAAATTTGTTTAATATTCATTGTATCAATTTTTTATAGCCTATAATCTTCATTTAGTCTTTGATCTGTTGTAACTTAACCCGTAAAACCTATGGCCCCTGCAATGGCATTTATACAACGTAAAAGCTCGACCAAAATTGGATCAGCTTCCTCCGTTTTTCCTTCTGCAGTTAGCAAACGCCATTTTTTCAGCAAGAAAATCTGTTGCTCATGAAGTGGTTCCATTGCTTCCGATCTGAGCAGGGTTGAATAATAGTGGTTGGTGCGTCTATCAACAAGTGCTATATTCAACAACACATCTATCATGCGCCTGGTTCTGTTCAATTCTTCAGATAATTTATTGAAAATAACAATACTGCCTGGAACATCAGAAGCTAATTCAGCATATTTTCTAAAAATTTTTTCATCGGACGATGCAATGCTAGAATCCACATTGGTCAACACATACCGGATAAATGGATCGATTTGAACAGATTTACGCAAGCGTTCAAATTTTTGAGGCTCTTCTTGACTCATTTTCTCCAGAGTAGTGCCTACGCCGTACCAACTTGTAATATTAAACCGGCATTGACTCCAGCTGAAAACCCATGGAATAGCCCGCAAGTCTGAAAGGCTCCGTGTACCAGTCCTTCTTGAAGGACGGCTACCAATTTTGCTTTGCTCAATGGCATCTATAGGAGTAGCTTTCTCATAAAACTTAATAAAATTTGGATCTTGAGTCAATTCCTTATAAACAAACATGCTTTGGTTGGCAAGGTAATTTAATTCAGGTGCTAGCGCATGTTCATATTTTTCATTATTTCTACTCAACAAACTGGCTGCAAGGGTGCCGGCAGTAAGTAACTCAATGTTATACAACGCATTGTTCTTGTTTGCATACTTTCTTTCAATAGTTTCACCTTGCTCGGTCAAGCGGAGATCCCCATTTATAGAGCCAGGTGGAAGTGCTCTCAAAAACCAGTGCGTAGGTCCCGCGCCTCGACTGATAGATCCTCCTTTTCCATGGAAAAAGCGAATTTTTACGTTATGCTTACGACCAATTTCGACCAACTGCGATTGCGCCTGATGCAAATACCACTGACTGGCAAAAATGCCTCCATCTTTGTTGCTGTCGCTGTATCCTATCATTACTTGTTGTAACATATAATCTGCACCATTACTTTTCTGCTGCCATTTGAGGCTATTTTTGGTAATCGGGTGTGATAAGAAATCATCCAAGATTTGTGAACTATTTACCAAATCATCAATGGTTTCGAAAAGTGGTACCAACGGAATTTGAGAAGCCAAACCATCGGGCGTATTAACCAATAATCCAGCCTCACGTTCCAAAAGATACACCACCAATAAATCGTAAACGTTTCGGGTCATACTCACAATAAGAGATCCGATTGCTTCTTGACCATACTTGTTAATATGCTCACATACAATTCGGTAGCAATCGATTGATGCTTTTGCCTCAGTTTCCAACTGTGTAGCTGGGAGTGTAAATGGACGACTTGAATTTAATTCTTTATTCACAAATTCAATCTTATCATTTAGTTCCAATGGAAAAAAGCCGTCACCATCTAATTGTGCAGCATTCATTAGCTGCGACAATGCTAATTCATTGAATTGGCTATTTTGACGAATATCCAGTTTGGCCAGATGAAATCCGAATGTGCTGACCACTCTAATGGCATCATTCATATCAGTATATGCTATTTCTGAAGCCCCTAAAGCAATTAGGTCTTTCTTCAACAAGTATAAATCGTCAATTAGCTCTGAAGGTAAGCGATAAGTTAGTTCACCTTCATTGAACTTGTTATTCGAAACAACAATAGGCATTTTAACAATAATAAATTCAACAAATTGCTTAAAAACTTCATTTTTGTACTCCAATGTATAACTGCCATGTATTTTTTTAAGATCTTGGTAAATAAACGAATATCTTTTTCGTAATTCGGGAGATAGCTGGTGAATGGTAAAACTGAAACTGAGGTTTTTCTGAAGGCCTAATAATTCCTTGCGAATGACTTCAAAAGCTTTCTCACGCAATTTAAATAAAGTGTTACGGGTTACAGAAGCAGTAACCAAAGGGTGTCCATCTCTGTCGCCGCCGACCCAATTGCCAAAAGTAATTTTCGGAAAACTATTCGCTTTTTGAATCAAGTTCCTTTTGAATCCTGCCGCTTCCCAAGCCTGAATCAAATGCCTGTCATGAAGCTTTATAACTTCGGGGAATACTTGTGAGAGGTAATGTGTAATATTGTCGAGTTCAGAACTCACATCCGGTTTTTCGGTATAAATATCTGAGGTTCGCCAGATGCGGTGCAATGTAATTTTTATATTCTTTCGTATCTGCTCTTGCTCCATTTTACTATACATCTTGTTTTCGCGTTTTACTACCAATAAGTAAAGTTCACGCAAATGTTCCAGCATCACAGTGCGTTTTGCTTCAGTAGGGTGTGCAGTCAGTACAGGCTCAACGTGTATTTTTGGCAGTTGAGATACAATTTCATCAGCAGTAAATCCATTTTGCTTCAGCAATTCGAGGTTATATGACCATAAACCATTAATGTCGGCCATCGATTTTTCATTCTCCCTTTTGCGTCTATTTTGTACAGCACCATTAACTTCAGCTATATTAAGTAGTTGAAAACAAGTAGAATATAAATGGAGTTGTTTTTCGGTAAAAGTATTAAGATCAAAGTCTTTAGTGGAAGAAATCCAAGGAATATCATTTGCCAATTCAGTTTCGTCCGATTCTATCATCACCTCTTTTAAGCAAATCAGCAAAAATTCTAGATCATCATATACTTTTGGTAATTTATTTTGTACTATTTTTAATGTATCCATACTTTTTAAACATTTTTAGATTAAACAGTTTACAAGATTTATTTGTTTACAAAAATTTATATTTCCACTTGAAAATGACCTATTTTTTTTAAAATAAAAAATTTAAAATGATGAATAACCCTAAATAACATTCTAAATTTTGGAGGTCTAAGTAACATTCAATAATCAATCAAAAGTACATTAAAAATAAGTAAAATTTAGTATTTCGGAAAACAAAAAAAAAGAGTACCTTTGTCTCTCTTTTTGCTGAAAATTATAAATATTTTATACACGACAATACAAATATAAAAACATAGAATTATATGGCTTTTAATGACTTTTTAAGAAAAATTTTAGGCAACAAAGCCCAACGCGACCTAAAAGAAATGACTCCTTTTGTTGAAAAAATAAAAGCGGTTTATGATGAAATTAGCAGATTATCAAATGATGAATTGCGTGCACGTACAGAAGAACTTAAAGTAAAGATTCAGGAGTATGTGGCAATTGAGGTGAGTCGTATTGCTGAATTGAAAGCCGATATAGTTGAAACGGAAATTGATCTTCGTGAAAAAAATTATGCAGAAATTGACAAACTTGAAAAAGAAGTCACTGACAAATATGAAGTTATTTTAGATGAAGTACTACCGGAAGCTTTCAGTATTATAAAAGATACTGCCCGCCGTTTGACAGAGAACTCTGAAATAGTTGTTACAGCTACAGAATTTGATCGTGATTTGGCCGCTAAACATGATTTTGTAACTATTGAAGGTGATAAAGCACATTATAAAAACCAATGGACAGCCGGCGGAAACCTCATTAAATGGGAAATGGTACATTACGATGTACAACTGTTTGGTGGAGTGGTTTTGCACAAAGGAAAAATATCGGAAATGGGTACCGGTGAAGGAAAAACATTGGTAGCAACATTACCAGTATTTCTAAATGCATTGACCCGCAGAGGTGTACATTTGGTTACTGTAAACGATTATTTATCAAAACGTGACTCGGAATGGATGGGACCATTGTATATGTTCCATGGATTAAGCGTGGATTGTATTGACAGGCACCGTCCAAATTCAGAAGAACGACGTCAGGCTTATTTGGCAGATATTACTTTTGGAACAAATAACGAATTCGGTTTCGATTATTTACGCGATAATATGGCAACCAGTGCCGAAGATCTGGTACAACGCAAACATAATTATGCTATTGTGGATGAGGTTGACTCCGTTTTGATTGACGATGCACGTACACCATTGATTATTTCGGGTCCGGTTCCAAAAGGCGAAGATCAACTATTTGAAGATTTACGTCCCAAAGTAGAACGCCTGGTAAACACCCAAAAAACGCTAGCAACTAAATACTTAGCTGATGCCCGCAACCTGTTGAAATCAGAAGATAAAAAAATACAGGAAGAAGGCGCATTAACATTGTTCCGCTCATACAAAGGAATGCCTAAAAACAAACCGTTGATTAAATACCTGAGCGAACAAGGAATAAAAGCTTTGTTGCTTAAAACCGAAGAGTTTTATATGCAGGAAAATAACCGGAACATGCACATTGCTACTGATCCGTTATATTTTGTTATCGATGAAAAAAACAATTCAATAGAACTTACTGATAAAGGTATTGATTTAATTACTGATGATTCGGATGATTCGCTTTTCTTTGTATTGCCTGACGTTGGAAGTGAAATTGCAGATCTTGAAAAAGATAAATCTATTACACCAGAAGAACGACAATCTAAAAAAGACGAAATTCTTCAAAACTATTCTGTAAAATCAGAACGTGTTCATACTATAAACCAGTTATTGAAAGCATACACATTATTTGAGAAAGATGTAGAATATGTTTTAATGGATAACAAAGTAAAAATTGTAGATGAACAAACAGGACGTATAATGGATGGTCGCCGTTATTCCGACGGTTTGCATCAGGCCATAGAAGCTAAAGAACGAGTTCAGGTTGAGGCTGCAACACAAACATTTGCTACTATTACATTGCAGAATTACTTCCGTATGTACCACAAACTTTCGGGTATGACTGGTACTGCAGAAACAGAAGCTGGTGAATTATGGGATATCTACAAATTAGATGTGGTAGTGATTCCAACTAATCGCCCCATCGCGCGTAAAGATATGGAAGACCGCGTTTATAAAACAAAACGTGAAAAATATACAGCAGTAATAGAAGAAATTGATCGTTTAGTGGCAGCTGGACGTCCGGTTTTGGTCGGAACAACATCAGTAGAAATTTCGGAATTACTAAGTCGTATGTTGACTGGTCGTAAAATTAAACACAATGTATTGAATGCCAAGCTTCACCAGCGCGAGGCGGATATTGTGGCAGAAGCCGGTCAAAAAGGAACTGTAACCATTGCCACCAACATGGCTGGGCGTGGTACAGATATTAAATTGACTACAGAAGTTAAAGATGCAGGCGGTTTAGCAATTATTGGTACAGAACGTCACGAAAGCCGTCGTGTCGACCGCCAATTACGTGGTCGTGCCGGCCGTCAGGGCGATCCCGGATCTTCTATCTTTTATGTTTCATTGGAAGATGATTTGATGCGCTTGTTTGGTTCAGAACGTATTTCGGGTATTATGGACAAACTCGGTTTTGAAGAAGGCGAAATGATTGAACATTCGATGATTTCGAAATCCATAGAACGTGCACAAAAGAAAGTGGAAGAAAATAACTTCGGAATACGTAAACGTTTGCTTGAATATGATGATGTTATGAACTCGCAACGTGAAGTAGTTTATTCTAAACGCCGCCATGCATTAATGGGCGAACGTATTGGAGTAGATATCAGCAATATGATTTATGATTCGTCTGACAATATTGTGGATTCTGCAAAAAACAATGGCGATTTTTATGAACTAGAAGAATCATTATTGAAAACTTTTGCAATGGATGTCCCATTCGCAGAAGAAGAATTCAATTCATCAAAAGCAAACACGTTAGCCGATAAAGTAACAATTTCAGCTGTTGAAACTTTCAAACGAAAAATGGATAAGCTTGCAACTGTTGCTTTTCCTGTTATTAAACAAGTGTATGAAGAACGTGGAAAACAATACGAAAACATATTAATTCCTGTAACAGATGGAAAACGAGTTTTCAATATTACCACCCATTTGGAAACTGCTTATAAAACTGAAGCACGCGAAGTTGTAAAAGCTTTTGAAAAACAAACATTATTATATGTAATTGACGATGAATGGAAAGAGCATTTACGTCAACTAGACGAATTACGTAATTCGGTTCAAAATGCAAGCTACGAACAAAAAGATCCGCTTTTAATTTACAAACTAGAATCTTACGGATTATTCAAAGAAATGGTTGATTCAATTAACCGTAAAATCCTTGCCATTTTAATGCGTGGTCAAATTCCGGTACGTGAGCCTGAACAAGTGCGTGAAGCCCGACCAACTCAGCGTATGGATATGAGTAAATTCCGTACTCAAAAAGATGAAGTTGGCGGTGGTGATCCCACAAAACAAGATACGCGTGAGATTCAAAAACCACAACCTATTCATGTGGAGAAAAAAGTTGGACGCAACGATCCTTGTCCATGCGGTAGTGGCAAGAAATTCAAAAACTGTCACGGAGCAAACTAAAAATGACCCCTAACCCCTAAAGGGGAAAAAGACGCAATTTGTATATGTTTCATAAAATTCCATCTGGTAGATTAAGAATAAATGAGACTAAATAATAAATATATTAACTAATACTAATCTCAGTACCCCTTTAGGGGCTTGGGGTTCATACTTATGCTAAATTTTATTACCTGGACTGCTGATCCTGTATTTTTACACTTAGGACCGCTCACCATTCGTTGGTACGGATTGTTTTGGGCGTTGGGTATTTATGCAACACTGTTTGTAACTCAAAAAATTTTCAAACACGAAAAATTACCGGAAGCATGGGTTGACAAATTATTTATGTACACTGTAATTGGTGCCATAGCTGGTGCACGTTTGGGTCATTGCTTTTTTTATGAATGGCATCTGCTATCCGAACCAGTAAATATCCTGGGCATTACTTTCAAATACGGCAATCATTATCTTTCACATCCATGGGAATTATTGTATATTTGGCGTGGTGGTTTAGCCAGTCATGGTGGAGCTATTGGAATTTTGGTAGCGATGATTTTATTCAATAAAAATGTATCAAAAAAAGGAATTAACTGGATTTTTGATCGTTTATTAATTGGTGTTTGTTTATGTGGTGCTTCAATTCGATTTGGAAATTTAATGAATTCTGAAATTTATGGAAGTGTTACTTCCTTACCTTGGGGTTTTATTTTTGTCCGCACAGGCGAAACGCTACCTATGCACCCAACTCAAATCTACGAAATGCTATATTGCCTGATTACCTTTGCCATAATGTGGTGGATGTATTGGAAAAAAGAAGCATATAAGAATAATGGATTACTTTTTGGCATTTTTCTAATTGGTATTTGGGGATCACGCTTTTTGTTGGAATTTATCAAACTCAATCAGGAAGATTTCGAATCAAATTTATTTTTGAATATGGGCCAGATACTCAGTCTGCCACTTATTATTTGGGGAATTGGGTTGCTAATTCGTAGTGCCAGAAAACAGAAAGAGGTATCATAGTGTTATAGTGTGCATATAAAAATGTATAAACAACCGAATGAGCAAAAATAAACCTACAGATATTGACTTTACGAAAGTAAAACCATACAACCAAAACGAAGAAAAGACGGCACAACTTGCTCGAATGTTCAATACCATTTCTGATAAATACGATAAGTTTAACGACATTATGACTTGGGGAATGGCTAGAATTTGGCGTAAAAGTTCGTTATTGGCTTTGAAAAAATTCGAACCAAAACTGATACTTGATATTGCAGCCGGAACTGCAGACATGTGTATCAAATCCTACGAATATTTGAATCCTGAACATGTTACAGGAGTAGATATTTCAGATCAGATGTTGGAAATGGGACGGGCAAAAGTAGCCAAGGCTAATTTGAGCGATAAAATTACATTGGAGGTTCAGGATGTTTCATCCATGACTTTTGCTGATGCCAGTTTTGATGCTGCAACCATTGCATTTGGTATTCGAAATTTTGAAAAACTGGATCTGAGTTTGCAACAAATATACAGAGTGTTGCGTCCAGGTGGACATTTGCTTATTTTAGAAATGAATGAACCCGAAAAGGGCTTATTATTCAATGGCTACCAACTGTACACTAAGGTTTTTGTGAAACTTACCGCCAAATTACTTTCCAGTGATAAAGTAGCTTACGATTACCTGCAAAAATCCATGCATGCTTTCCCAAATGGTGAACGACTCATCAATATACTTTCTGAAAATGGTTTTAAATTAAATAAATACAGCAAATTTACTTTTGGTGTTTGCAGTATGTATTTGGTGGAAAAAGCCTAAGAAAACTTCAATTGTTATTATTTACCAATCTCCAGATTGTTTTCCAGTTACAGATTCTATTTCCATTTTTAACAAAGTCATGCGCGAAAGCGATGCTTCATCATACACTAAATCCCCTTTCGCACCGTATTTTCGCATTATTAGATTGAGTCCGTTAGTTTTAGCAGTAATATCATTCTCAATTGTAATTACTCCCTTTCCCATAGCCGACCGATATTTAGCTGTCCAGTCACAAGATTTTTCGCCCTCAACTATTTCGCTGTAATACTCAATCTCAAAACTTGTACGGTTATTTTGCTTTATTAAATCCATTTTTTTTCCCGAATGTGCAGAATGAACATAAATAAAACCCTCGGAATAAGCAAAATTCAATGGAACAATATAGGCCTCATCATTTTCAACAAAACCAAACCGGCATATTCTCGATTTGGTCAATATATCTTCAATCACATTTTTATCCGTAATTTCTTTATCTAGTCTTCTCATAAACTAATTATTTTTAAGCTCTGAACAATATTTTCTTAAACTAAACTGACGGTTTTCTGTATAATATTTATACATAATAGAGTTGATAATAGCACGCTGATTCCATTTCTTTGTTTTAAAATATATTATCCAAAAAATCAGATATATACAACTTATAAAATGCCTAATAAATGAAAAAAGTGAATATAAAATGTTAGAAGCAATAAGACAAATGAAATCAGCTTATATTTACCTGACTCCTCTCAGCAAATTAATATCGCCTTTCAATAAAAACTCTCCTATTCTTCGTTTTGTCAATCTGTCAGGTTTTGATTTTGGATCATAATCAGAACCATACGCTTTTATAACATAAAAATAGGGTCCGGGAACTGCATTTTTTCCACCTATTTTTCCATCCCAGCCTTTAGTCGGATCTGTCCAATGATACATCAATCGTCCCCAGGGATGGTACACCCAACAATCAAACTTAACGATCGATTTGAAAGCAACACGAAATTCATCGTTATAACCATCACCATTAGGTGTAAAAACATTAGGAACCTCTAGTCTTGATTCTGAAACAGTTATTGTAATTGAATCGACGTCTGTACAATACTGATTGGTAGTAATTAACTTTACTTTGAATGTGCCTGTTTCCGAAAAAGTATAACGATGATCTTTATCCGTTCGATTAATCACCAGTTGTCCATCCTTATAGATTGTCCAATTGTAATACTTTGCAACCGGTTCATTTGCATTACTCAAAAACTGCATTTCCATTGGAGCTGATCCACTTATATCTGTTGCTACAGAAGGTCTTTCGTCTTCATTTTTCTCATCACGCGTTGTTACAACTGATGTAAGGTTGTTCTTTATTGCAACGGCTTGATAAAGCTGACTTTTTAACGGAACATCAGTTAATCCTAATTCTGCCGCTATTTGGTCTTCTGAAATTGTGTAATATGTATCGCAAAGTGGAGCAGCCAAAGATAGCTGTGAAATAGGCAAAGTTAAAGTAATTGTAGTATCCAAATCAATTGTTTTCCACGACTCAGTCCATTCGAGTGTTTGATAACTTACTTTAAAATTTCGTGGAAGGTTTTGAGGAGTACCCGAAGGAGCTTGAAAAGTAAAAGGCTTGATATCCAATAATATATTCAGATTATCGCACTGTACAGCAGGATTAAATTCTGCTGCAATTGAATTAAAAACCGGCAAGTAATTCTTGTATTCAATCACCCAAATAGTATCAGTTGCAATTCCATCTACTTTAATTATATATCCAGTAGCATCATCGGGACTTAACGACGGGTGAATAGGATTAGTGTTGGTGTTTGCTTCGGCATATTTATAAAATTGAACATTTGTACCAGTATAGTTAATGATTGTATTTGAATTAATACTGTCAAATACAATTACTTTAACGGATTCAGTACCCAGTTTTTTTTCAATTAATAAATGGTTTCCTATAATAGAAAGCTGAGAATTAGCAGTAAAAGCTATAAAAGATAAGAATATAATAATAAAGGTTTTTTTCATGGATTAAAGAGTGAAAAAATATTGACTTTAATTTATCGTTTGCAAATGTACATCTTTCTTATCAATAACAAAAAAAATACTGATTTATTACTCTAACGAACACGATAAGGTATATTTTTTGTACTTTTGCTATCGTTACTAAAACAATCAATTAGAATAGTCGACATATGGAAAAGCAATTATTTCGCTTTATGCTTGCAGGATTTTTTCTGATCACCACTTTTACTATTGCACAAAATTCAAATCTTCCGATAGAAAAAAAACAGGGTAAAGATTATTATGTTTATACAGTTGAAGTAAGTGAAGGGTTGAATGCAATAGGCAGAAAATTTAATGTTTCACCTGATGATATTGCCAAAGTAAATCCTGAAGTAAAAGAAGGACTTCAGATAGGACAAAAAATCCTTATTCCAATTAATAAAAAAAATCGAGGCAACATAAAAACTGAAAATAAAACGTCACAAGATTTTATTCAACATAAAGTTGAACGGAAACAAACGCTTTTTGCTATCAGCAGGAAATACAATGTCAGTCAGGAAGAGATAAAAAAACTCAATCCTCAGATAGAAAGTGGATTACACGAAGGTGTAATATTACAAATTCCGATTGTTGAAAAAGACAAGAAGAAAAGAAAAGAAGAAAATGAAATTAATAAGTCACAAAATCAATCCATTAATTACATAACACATACTGTAAAGGCAAAAGAAACGCTTTATTCTATTAGTAAATTATACAAAGTTGAAATTGAAAGCATTAAAGCTTTAAATCCAGGTTCTGAAATCAACATTTCAATTGGTTCTGAACTAAAAATTCCATTGCCATCAGATGCAATTAATACAAAAAATGCAAAGGAAGACTTTACCCGAAAAAGCACGGCAAACCCAATTGACCTCGAGAGCATATTTAATAAAAAAGAGCCTGTTGTTTCGATCGATACTAAAAAAGTAATTCGCATTGCTTTTCTTTTACCTTTTATGCTAGAACAGTCGAAAAGTGATGCAAGTGCTGAAAGGTTCGTGAATTTTTATGCAGGAGCTCTTTTGGCTGCAAATGAAGCCAAGAAAAAGGGAGTTTCATTGGAGATTTTCACTTATGATACCGATAAAACTGAAGAAAAACTAATAGAGGTTTTGAATAATCCTGAATTAAAATCTATGGATTTTATAATTGGTCCTGCATTTAGCAATCAGGTTTCAGCAATGGGTGAATTTTCCAAAAAAAATAGTATCAATACTTTAATACCTTTCACTTCAAAAGTTCCTGATATTGATAATAATCCATTTCTATACCAATTCAATCCCGGTGCTGATAGTGAAATGAATTTTGCGACAGAATTATTTACAGGCAAATATAAAAATATGAATATAATTTTTGCTAATATACCAGATATTAGCATTTTTGATGACGGTAAAATAGGATCGGATATGTTGAGAAAAAATTTAAATTCTATCAAAAGAGTTTCTACAACTTTAGAATTATCGTCCTCTGAATATGTTGATTTTACTACAGTTCTAAAGAAAGGAAGTAAGAATATTATTATTTTCAATACCGATAAATTTGCATATATAACTCCATATATTACTACAATTAAAAACTATTCAAATTCTTTTGATATTACACTTTTCGAACAATACACCTGGAAAGATCAGCCGGAAAATGTAGCACAAAGAATTTATATTTCACCTTTTATTTCTTCTTTTAATCCAGCTGAACTTGATATATTCAATAGAAAATTTTCAAAAAGTTTCAATTGGAACAGCAGTACCGATACTCCCAGATTTGATTTGCTCGGATATGATATCGCAAATTATTTTATTGCACTATTAAATCAGTACGGAACAAAATTTCCTATAAAAATGAGTGCTAAGGTCAATGCTAATTTCATTCAATCACAACCACAGTTTGAGCGTTTTTCTCCAAAATCAGGATTTGTAAATCAGCAACTTTACTTAACCGAAGTTAAGAACAAGTAATTATCTTATGCGTAAATATCTGTCAATCATTTTGTTTGCAATTACTACCTGTTTATTTGGACAGGCACGTCTGGATCGTCCTGAAATTTATATCGGAACCTCTCTTGGTGTTTCTGGTTCAATGGTAATGTTTAAACCTGCTGTTTCACAAACCTATTTGTCGGGATATAATGGAGGATTGGTTTTTAGATATATAGCCGAAAAAAATGTGGGTATGCAAGCTGAGTTAAACTTTTCGCAACGCGGATGGTCAGAAAGCAATGGTTTATACGAGCGACAGCTAAATTATATTGAACTTCCGTTTATGACGCATATTTTTGTAGGAAAGAAAAATCGTGTTTTTCTCAATTTTGGACCAAAGATTGCTTATTTGGTTTCCGAGAAAGAATTAAAAAATTCAACTTTAAATTCAACTGATATTCAACATACAACATTCATACAAAATCCATTTGACTATGGACTTTGCACTGGTTTAGGAGTCTTGTTTAATATAAGGGGAAATATTCTACAATTGGACACACGAGCCAACTTTGGTTTAAGTGATATTTTTTCGAACGATAAACGTGATTATTTCGACACTTCAAACAATCTAAATGTTTCAGTAAATCTTGGCTGGTTAATTCAACTGAAATAACAAACTCCTGTACATTTGATATTTTTTTTTCAATAATATAATATTTATTGGTTTAAATTGGTGCGCCAATTTGGTTGAAATTGTTATCTTTGTAAATCCTTCTTAATACATTACAATTTAAAAGATATTTGCTTTTATTTTAAGAATCCGTAAGTAAAAGCCTTAGTTTATTTTAAGTATTGTAATTTATCCTTAAAACAATAATAAAATCCATTTATATTGGTCGACCAATTATATATTTTATTATCTTTGCAACAATTTCATTAATGTAACTAAAAAATAACAACTATAATTACTCATATTATGAAAACAAATTATGAAATTCGGTATGCTTCGCATCCCGAGGATGCAAAGAATTACGACACCGCACGTTTACGTAAAGAACATTTAATTGAAAAAATATTTTCTACGAATGAAGTAAACATGGTTTATACCTTGTACGACCGATTGGTAGTAGGTGGAGCAATGCCGGTAGGAGAAATACTTACTTTGGATACTATAGATCCATTAAAATCTGATTTTTTCTTATCGCGTCGCGAATTTGGCACTTTCAATGTAGGTGGTGCCGGAAAAATTACTGTTGATGGAGTGGTTTTTGAATTGGGATATAAAGAAGCGTTATATCTTGGTGCCGGTGACCGTACAGTTACTTTTGAAAGCAATGATGCTTCCAATCCTGCAAAATTTTACTTTAATTCTGCACCCGCTCACAAAACTTTTCCAGATCGTAAAATAACAAAAGCTGATGCATTGGTAATGGAACTTGGCTCCTTAGAAACTGCAAATCATCGTAATATCAACAAAATGCTTGTTAGTCAGGTGTTGGAAACTTGTCAGCTTCAAATGGGAATGACTGAATTGGCTCCCGGAAGTGTTTGGAATACCATGCCTGCTCATACTCACAGTCGCCGAATGGAAGCATATTTCTATTTCGAAGTTCCTGAAGGACAAGTCGTTTGTCATTTTATGGGCGAACCAACAGAAACTCGTCACATTTGGATGAATGGCGATCAGGCAGTAATTTCTCCAGAATGGTCAATTCACTCAGCTGCTGCTACCAGCAACTATACATTTATCTGGGGTATGGCCGGTGAAAATCTTGATTATAGCGATCAGAATTTTTACAAACATACAGAACTAAGATAATACAGTTTATAAAGTTCATAAAGTTTATAAAGTTTATAAAGTGAAAGAAAAAAATATTTCATATTTTTTTTAATAATCACAATATCATATACTTTATAAACTTTACAAACTTTATAAACTTTACAAACTTTATGAACTTTACAAACTTTATAAACTTTACAAACTTTATAAACTTTACTAACTTTACTAACTTTACTAACTTTACTAACTTTACTAACTTTACTAACTTTACTAACTTTACAAACTTTACAAACTTTACTAACTTTACTAACTTTACTAACTTTACTAACTTTACTAACTTTACTAACTTTACTAACTTTACTAACTTTACTAACT
>JAAFGX010000109.1 GCA_010365115.1 Paludibacter sp. | reverse complement strand
ACTACATAATTTTTACATGAAAAATTTATCAAAAAACAGTTGTAATCCAAGTCCCTCTCCTTGGGAGAGGGATATAGGGAGAGGTCGAATTATATAAATACGCTTATCTAAACGACATTGATTCATAATTCATAATTTCAGCTTTGCACTCGGCAAATATTTCATTAAAAAATAAAATAAAACAAATACAAATAACAAACTCCGTCTATTGGTTAACTTGTCAACTCGTTTCCATAAAAACTTGTAACTCGTAACTTATAGCTCGTAACAAATTTACATTATGAAAAAATTTTTTAAATTCTTTTTGCTCATCCTATTGGCAGTTTCTATTCTTGGAACATTTTGGTTTTTATGGAAAAAATCACGTCCGGTAGTGAAAAAATACGAAATTGAAGTTGTAAAAACTGGTGACATTGAAAAACGAACTGTAGCCACAGGGAAAGTGGAACCCCGGAACGAAATTTTGATTAAACCTCAAATGTCTGGAATTATTGCCGAAGTGTACAAAGAAGCCGGGGATGTGGTTCGGACAGGCGATGTAATTGCCAAAATTAAAGTTATTCCCGATATGGTGAGCTTAAATAGCGCTGAATCGAGAGTTGCAAGAGCGCAAATTTCATTCGACCAAACAAAACGTAATTTCGATCGCGACGCAAAATTATTTACGAATAAAGTAATTTCAAGAGAAGAGTACGAAAAATCGGAATTGCAGTTCAGCGGTGATAAAGAAGAATTGAAATCGGCTAAGGACAACTTGAGTTTGACCCGCGATGGAATTACCTCCAACACAAAAGCTTATAGTAATACGTTGGTTCGCTCTACTATTAATGGAACTATATTGGATGTGCCTGTAAAAGTAGGAAATTCGGTTATACAATCAAATAATTTCAACGATGGGACTACCATTGCCAGTGTTGCCAATATGAGTGATATGCTATTTGTTGGTAAACTTGACGAAACAGAAGTTGGGAAAATTAATGTAGGAATGTCCATGGATATAACTATTGGAGCTTTGCAGGATCAAAAACTGACGGCTACTTTGGAATATGTTTCGCCGAAAGGAAAAGAAGAAAACGGTGCTATCATGTTTGAAATGAAAGCCGCTGTAAAAGTGCCGAAAGATGTATTTGTTCGAGCGGGTTATAGTGCCAATGCCGAAATTGTACTTACAAAATCGAATAAAGTTATAACTATTCCCGAAAGTTGCATTGAGTTTGGAGGAGATACAGCTTTTGTATATGTGTTGACCAAAAAAGATCCACAGACATTTACTAAGAAACAAGTTAAAATTGGCTTGTCAGATGGTATAAAAATAGAAGTGAAAAGCGGTTTGAAAGCGAAAGACAGTATTCGTGGAGCCGAGATTTTGGAAAAGAAACCGGAAGTAAAGAAAGAAGAAAAAAAATAAAAAAAGTTTGAAAGTTTGAGGTTCAGTGCTTTTTTTGTTATGATTCTCCCTTTATTCAGTCGCTGAAGAAACAAACTACTAATGATTTTTATAAACTTTAAAAACTTTACTAAACAATTAATTACATAAGAAATGAAAAAAATATTTATGATACTTGGCACTTTACTGGCTGTATTGATATCAAATGCTCAACAACAAATGACTCTGCAACAATGCGTTGATTCTGCTTTGGCAAATAATAGAAATGTAAAACAAGGAGCTTTGGTAAAAAAGACAAAAGAGATTTCGTATCAGCAGGCACGTCTGAATCTTTTACCTAATTTAAATGCTTCGGCAAATCAGAACTGGACTTTTGGACGTTCTCAAATTCAAGATGGTACTTATCAAAACATCAATTCATCTTCTTCATCATTCAATATCTCATCCGGTCTGAATTTATTTGATGGATTGAAAATGAAATACAATATTGATGCTCGCATGGCCGATTTAAAAGTCTCTGAGGCAGAACTTGAAAAAATAAGGCAAGATATTATTCTTAATGTTTCCTCAGCTTATTTACAAGTTTTATTGAACAAAGAATTATTGCTTATTTCCACCAATCAATTGAAGCTTACTGATACAAAAATGGAGCAACAAAAATCACTTGTTGAAGCTGGAAAAATGGCTGAAGGCGAAATGTATGCACTTGTTGCACAACAGTCGAAAGAAGAATCGAGCAGAGTTCAAGCTGAGAACAACCTGAAACTTTCATTACTTGACCTTGCTCAAATACTTGAATTGAACGATTTTGAAAAACTTGATATTATTGTTCCCGATGATTTATTGAATAACGAGCTCCAATTACTTGATGCACAAACGGTATATGAAAATGCAATTTCGCATCGCCCGGAAGTGAAAAGTGCTGAATATCAACTGCAAAGCAGTGAGCGAAATGTAATGATAGCAAAATCGGGTTTTTATCCAACTTTGAATTTTGGAGTGAATGTTGGTGGCGGTTATTATAATTCGGTGAGTACGCCTCTGAGCACCAATTTGGGTTTTAGTCTTAATGTTCCGATTTTCAATAAATTTGAAACAAAAAATCAGGTTAAAACAGCTCAAATAAATGTAGAAAGCAACAAACTGAATGTTGATAATACAAAACTGGAACTACGCAAAACAGTGCAACAAGCTTATTTTAATGCATTGGCGGCAAAAGCAAAATGGGAAGCGGCAAATAAATCTGAAATTGCAAATAATGAAGCGTATCGATTTGCAAATCAGAAATATGAAGGAGGAAGAGCTACTGTTTATGAACTTTATCAGTCAAAAAATAATTTGGCACAAGCTCAATCAGAAGTAGTTCAGTCTAAATATGAATATGTTTTCAGAATTAAAATTTTAGAATTACTAAAATAATTTTGAACATATTGAAAAAATAAATTAAATGAAAATAAAAGAAACTAACTGCAGTATTTCACTTTTATTTTTCTGTTTGATTCTGAAAGTAATTATTTATTAACTTGTATCAATTTTAAAACATGAATGCAGATAACATAAAATCGCAAATGCGAAAAGGCTACCTGGAATATTGCATTCTGCTTATTCTAAGGAAAAAGTCGGCTTACACTTCGGATATTATTTCCGAATTGAAAGACGCAAGATTAATTGTGGTGGAAGGAACTTTGTATCCTTTGCTCACCAGGCTGAAAAATGGCGAACTGCTCGATTATCGTTGGGAAGAATCGACACAGGGACCACCCCGTAAATACTACGAAATGACTTCGCAAGGTGCTGCTTTTCTCGACGAACTTGAAGGTGCTTGGGAAGAAATAAATAATGTAGTGAAACAAATTAAAGGCTAAAACAAAGGCTGAGGCAATGGATTTAAAAAATAGAAAAATAACCATTCAAACCATTCAAACCCTTCAAACCTTTCAAACTTTATAAACTAAATATCATACAAATCAACTCTTATTCCTCCTTGGGGGTTAGGGGGCTAAAAATTATATTTTATGAAAAAGACATTAACTGTAAACTTGAATAACATCGTTTTTCATATCGACGACGATGCTTATGACATGCTCCAGATTTATCTATCGGAAATTGCCGATCATTTCCAGTCTGAAGATGAGCGTAAAGAAATAATGAATGATATTGAAGCTCGTATCGCTGAGCTCTTTACAGAAAAACTGCAAAAAAATAAAAATGTAGTGAATCTGTCAGATGTAGAAGAGATTATTGAAATTATGGGAAAACCAAGTCAGTATACTGGCGAAGACGAGGAACCTGAAACTTCGAAATCAGATAAAAAACAAAAGTCCAGGCGCTTTTACCGTGATCCCGAAAATGCCGTATTGGGTGGGATTGCAGGAGGAATGGCCGCTTATTTTGGTTGGGATGTAACACTTGTTCGTATTTTATTGGTGGTGTTAGTATTTCTTGGTGTTGGGTTTATTATCCCAATTTACATTGTAGTCTGGTTTGTAGCTCCACAGGCAATAACTGCTTCCCAACGTCTCGAAATGCAAGGCGAAGATGTGACGGTGGATAGTATTAAAACCGAGATGAACAATGTCAAAAATTATATGGAAAGCGATAAATTTAAACAATCAGCAACTACCATTGGCGAAAAAATATTTGAAATACTTAAAATATTTTTCAAAGTAATTTTCGGTTTTATCGGGGCAGTTTTGGGTATTGTCGGGGTTGTTTTAGTAGGTGCGCTCATTTTGCTATTATTCTTCCTTATTTTTGAACCAACTGTTCTTGGTGGGTTTGCTCCCGATCTTGTTTCCAACTGGTCGGTTATAACTCCTGAAAAAATGGTAATGCTCATTATCTCGCTAATTTTGGTAGTCGGCTGTCCAATATTTTTACTTATTTATTGGGCAATTCGTATTGTTTCGGGTCGCCAGAATAATTCTAATACGGCTTCGTGGGTGGTACTTATTTTATGGCTTGCCGGTTTATTTATGTTTTACAGTGTTGGTGCCAATACTTTTATAAATTTACATAAAAGCGATGGACATCCTTTTTCAATAAACTGGACTGATAATGATTCACCTATGGTTGATGAAGTTCGAAATTGTGAACCTTTTCAAAAAATTGAAATTTCAGGAAATATTGAATTGATATTGAATCAGGATTCTGTTCAACAAGTCTCAGTTTCAAGTCCAGAAGATTTTTTACAAAAAGTAATCACAAAAGTAGAAAACGGTGTATTGAAAGTTTATACAGAACAAATATTTCTGAATCGAACAATAAAAGTCAATATTTCATCCGATTCCATTAAAAGTATAATAGCAAAAGGCGCATGTGAAATTGATACCGAATCACAACTGATTGCAAAGGAACTTTCTATAGAATTGTTGGGTGCAAGTCAGGCAGATATGGATCTAAATATCTCTGGAAAGTTGGATTTGGAAGTGAAAGGTGCTTCAAAAGTTACATTGACAGGTGCATGCAACACATTCAATGTAAAAGGTTATGGCGCCAGCGAAATAAATGCGGGAGATTTTATTGCGAAAAACGTAACTATTGAAGTAAGTGGAGCAAATCATGCTAATGTATATGCCACTGAAAGGTTTAATGCAAAAGCCAGTGGTGCAAGCGAAGTAAATTGTAAAGGAAATCCTAAAATCATTAATAAATCAGATAATATTGGTTCTAGAATTCGAATAGAATAGGAGCTGATTATCAATAAATTAAGAAACCCGTTTTTCATACGTAAAGCGGGTTTCTTTTTTTTAAACTATCAATTTCTTTAAATCATCTGATTTTCCTTCATATACACCAATTCCAAACAATGCAAAATCATATTTTATTGGATCTGATGCATCGAATTGGCGAAGTACCGATGTGATTTCTTCTACCGCTTTCCAGTCATTTTGTTTGCGTTCCAGCAATCCGTACGCTCTTGCCACTTCTCCTGTATGCACGTCCAGAGGCAACATTAATGCAGAAGCAGGGATGTTTTTCCACAAGCCAAAATCAACCTCATATTCATCATTTCGTACCATCCAACGCAGAAACATATTCAATCGTTTTGCACTCGAGTTGCGTGTAACATCCGAAATGTGTTTCGTAACATGTTGCTTGTGAGGTATGGATAAGAAAATTTCTCTGAAGTATTTTAAACTGCTGTAGACTGATGTATCAAAATTATAACCTATTGTAAAAACTTTTTCAAGCCCATTGTGATGTAAATAGATATTTTTTAACGAGTGAAGAAAAAACAAACAATCATCGCTATTAAACGTGCGATGTACAAAGGTTGAAACAGATCTCCAATCGGAAGTTTCGGCCTCTGTCAAAAACTCATAAGGAGAATTATCCATTAAGTCAATCAACCGATTAGCATTGTTTATAATGCTTTTACGTTGTCCCCACGAAATGGTAGCCGTTAAAAACCCAGCAATTTCAATGTCTTCTTTTTTTGAAAATCGATGAGGAATTTGTATTGGATCTGAATCAATAAAATCCAACCGGTTGTATCTCGAAAGGCGGTCGTCAAGTAGAAACTTTATTTCTGCAAAATCTGATTTGTTCATCATTTGTCTATCAATTCCTGTCTGTGTTTCCGGTATTCAATAATCGGTTTATCGCTCATTATCAAACGTTCATCCATTTTAACTTCTGTTTTCTTTGGAATTTGTCCAACTACAACCCGTTTGTCCTGTCGAAGTATTACAATATTCGAAAGTTTCATTAGATAATTCACAATACCTTTCAGGATGGGTATTCGTATAAACTTTTGATAATTACGTAAATAAATCAGCGTGTTTTCTTCATCAACCGGAACAAATGCCGCAAATATTCTCATTTTGTCTGAAATGAAATTTTGCCAGATATTAGGATAATGAAATTGCAAATGAAACAGATTTTCGAAATCAGGTATTTCATCGGGTTTGAGCGGAGTTGTTTTCCCATCATCCAACATATTATCTACGTAAAATGTCATCAATTCATCTTTCAGAACTACCACAGGCCCATTTACCAATGTTTTATTTCCTGCACCAATAGTAGTTTTATGTACAAAGGGTAAGTGAATTACATCTAACTGATTTTCAATGCAACGTGAATAATGAGAATTCCACGAATCGATAAAAGTGGAGTACGACATGTCGGCTAATTCGTCGAAAAAGAAAGGTTTTTCGGTTTTTTTATCAGCATCGCCCCACCACATCCATATTAATCCATATTTTTCATACGTCTCATACGCTTTTACCTGTTGCGTTTCAGGAATTGAAGCATTTTTACCGTTGGCCGGAATCAATTTTACTTTTCCATCACCTCCAAATTGGAAGCCGTGAAATGGACATTCTACTTTACCAGCTACTATTTTACCACAAGATAGCGAAGCTCCACGGTGACAGCATTTATCAGAAATACAATTTACTTTCCCATTTTCATCCCGCCAAAGCATTAAGGTTTGACTTAAACGCGTCACTTTTATTGGCTTTTTCTTACCAACTTCTCTGGATTCAAGAATAACATACCATTGATTGTAGATCATAATTAGTTGGTGGTAGCCCCCTAAATCCCCCGATAGGGGACTTTAGACTTTTGCTACATAAATTTTGTAAAAATGTATACTAATAAAATTTTAGACGATGCTAATATTGTTCCCCTTTAGGGGTTAGGGGTCGTATTTATTTTCTTGGTTTTGTTTTCAACGCTTTTTTTATAGCCGGTTTCACCATCGATTCCATTTTTTCATAGCCTTTCAATGTACAATGAACGCCGTCGGTAGTGAATTCAGCAATCATTCCGTTATTTCCATCATTCATTTCGCTGAAATAATCCAGATATACTATATTCTTTTTGGTGCAGTAGTCTTTTATCATGGCATTTAAAGCAGGAATTTTAAGGTTTGGCTCCATTCCTTTCCGCCAAGGATAATCATAAGCTGGCAAAATAGAGCATAACACTACTCGAATGTTATTTTCGATAGCCAGTTCAGACATTGATTTTAAATTATCCATTATCATTTCTAAGGTGGAAGGACCTGTGTTTCCAGCAATATCATTCGTCCCTGCTAGAATAACAACTACTTTCGGTTGAAGTTTAATCACATCCTGGCGAAAACGGATGAGCATTTGTGGAGTGGTTTGACCACTTATTCCACGGTCAATAAATGGGTTTTTAGTGAATAAATCAGGATGAATTTCTTTCCATTGCTGCGTGATGGAATTTCCCATAAAAACGACCCGTTTCTCCTTATTGTTTGGAGGTACGAGTGCTTCATTTTCTGATTGATATCGATTCAGATTTGGCCAGTCCTGTGCACTGGAATTGAAAATTGATAGAAGGAAAGCACACATGAAGAATAGTTTAATTTTGTTTTTTGAACTCATAATATTTTTGTTTTAATGAAGCTCAAAATTAATTAAATCTATTTATATTCTGTCATCAATATGGTTTGAATTTTAGCTTTTTCGTTTTTATCAATACGCATTATACAGTTTTGAATCCTTTTCCGGAATTTCCAGCAGGTCATTTGGTTTAATCCAAGTTGGTCGGAGAAGTTGTATGATGAAAATTCATTTCCCAATACACAAATATTATAGGCAATAAAAAATGCTTTATTAACCGGAAATTTGATGTTGTGAAACAATGTGTGAGCTGCGGCAGATTCTTCCGATTTGCAACGAGTGCAGCGCCGTGAATGAGGCGTTTTGCCTTCGCAATGGTTTGTATTTCCACATTTCCGACACACAAAACCATCCATCCATTTCATGTCCGCTATAAATTTCAAAACTTTTTGGCTGTCATCAAAAAGTTCTTGTGCATATTTTGGCGAAATGTCGTCTTTAAAAAGCATGATAATCAAACAATTTTATTATAATGATAATATTTGCATGCAAAGATAGAATTTTTTTTAGTGATACTATACTAATTTGAAAAATGTTTTGAATTCTAAAGGTTTAATGGTTAAATATGTGTTATAATATCCAATTAATGAAAAAAAGTAGTGATATTATAATAATTTAATAGTGATACTATTGTAATATAAAAATATTGTTTTACCTTTGCACCGAATTCAATGAAATGTTATTCAAAATGCAAATTAAACAACTATGAACGTAGAAGCTATAAACGAACGATATACAAGCCTGAGTGAAACCAGTTGCTGTCTTTCTTGCGGAGGAGCAATCAATCACGCCAAAGCTCAATCCGGAGAAATTTGTGTGGACTTGGGCAGCGGACGTGGAAACGATGTGATTCGTTTGGCTGAAGAAGTGGGAGAGAAGGGATATGTTTATGGAATTGATATTTCAGAAGGGATGATTTCTAAAGCAAAAGCAAATCTCGAAAAATTTGAAGTTTCGAATGCAGAGATTTTTAAAGCAGAACTTGAAAAATTACCATTGGAAAATGATTCAGTTAATCTGATTATTTCCAATTGTACAATCAACCATGCTTCCGATAAACCAGCAGTTTGGAACGAAGTGTACAGAATTTTGAAATCAGGAGGGAGATTTGTGGTAAGCGATATTTATGCAACTTCACCGATAGCAGATGAATACAGAAACGATCCGGCTGCCATTGCCGAATGCTGGGCGGGAGCAGTAACAAGAGCTGAATATTTGACGATGCTTGAAGAAGCTGGTTTTGTGGGAATCAAAATTTTTGAAGAATCAGAACCGTATGCAAAAGGTCAGGCAGAAGTGGCAAGTTTTACCATTACGGGTAAAAAATAAATTATAAATTAACGTATCAAGGAATTGATAATAAAGATAAAAGGTTTAATTTTAAGCCGTATTTCACAACTAAAACAAATTATAAATGAAAAGTGTAGTGAAAAAAAACTGTGGTTGTAAAACCAACAGTACAGAAACGAAACAAGCACAATGCTGTGCGAAAGTTTCGATTATCGTAGCAGGTTGTCATGACTAAGTTATGAAAAACCCCAACTCAAAAAAGAACCCCTAACCCCAAAAGGGGAATTAGAAAAGTTCTTTTTTGAGATTGGATTTAAACTCTAAACGGGGACACGGAATATTAGTATTGTTTTTTATTATAATTTAATTAAGAATGAATTACTCACAAAAAAAAATACATAACAAAAGTAACTTCAGCTCCCCTTTAGGGGCTGGGGGTTCTATCAACCCCATGGCACTATCCAATCACAATATAATCACACCAATTAAAGACTCTGAGGATTTCTTCATTGTCAATCCGTTAAGCAAATCGGCAGATATTATTAGTGCCAATGAAGTCAAGATGTTGAAAAATAAACTTGACCCAAGTGGCGAATTTGAACAAAAAGGATATTTAACGGATGAGGTGAAAGAAAAAAAAACGTTCAAACTCGCTTACCTGGATTTTACTGAAAAACGTGAGGAAGATGAAACGCAACTTTTCTTTGTTCCAAATTACTCATGCAATTTTGCTTGTTCGTATTGTTATCAGGAAGGTTATAATCCGGTTCAAAAAGTAGTTAGTATTGAAGTAATTGACGCTTTTTACGATTACATCAAAACTGAATTTGCCGGAAAAAGAAAATACATAACTATTTTTGGTGGTGAACCATTACTTCCCAGAGATAATCAACGTACTATGATAGCCTATATGTTGAAAAAATCCAACGAGGCGAAACTTGATGTTGCTTTTGTAACAAACGGTTATACTTTAGCATCATACGTTGATTTATTTAAAACAGCAAGCATTCGTGAAATTCAGGTTACCTTGGATGGAACGCAGGAAGTTCACGATGGTCGTCGTTATCTGAAAGGGAAACAACCAACATTTGATAAAATTATTGAAGGAATAGATGCTTGTCTGGCTGCGGGATTAAATATCAATTTACGCATGGTAGTTGATAAGGAAAATATAGGAAATTTAGCTGGATTATCCCGTTTTGCAATTGATAAAGGATGGACAAGTTCGCCATTATTCAAAACTCAAATTGGACGAAACTACGAATTGCATTTTTGCAACAGTACTCCCGAAAAGCTTTTTGATAGGGCAACTTTGTACGAAAAAATGTACGAAATGTTGAAAGAACATCCCTATATTGCTGAATTTTATAAACCTGCGTTCTCAATTGCTAAATACATTTCGGAACATGAAGAATTGCCAACAGCATTATTTGATTCGTGTCCGGCCTGTAAAACCGAATGGGCATTTGATTTTACCGGAACAATATATTCATGTACTGCAACCGTTGGAAATAAAGGTGATGAATTGGGAACTTTTTATCCAACTGTTACTAAAAACGAGACTGCCATTGAAAGTTGGCAAAACCGTGACATTACTACCATTGAAGAATGTAAAACCTGTTCTGTTGCATTAGCTTGTGGCGGAGGTTGCGCTTCGGTGGCAAAACATAAAAGTGGTCATCCAAATTCACCCGATTGTCGTCCGGTAAAAGAATTGTTAAGTTTGGGAGCAGCGTATTATTTAAACCGATAATACCAGCCCCCTAACCCCGACCTAACCCCGACCTCACCCCAACCCTCTCCTTGAGGAGAGGGAGAAAGAAGGAGACTTAATTAAAGCATTATTGTAATTTATTGCTTTAATACATGAACATATATAATAGAAATAATATTTACAAAACTAATTTCAAGTCCCTCCTTTGGAGGGATTTAGGGAGGCTTTATTATGAAAGAAATTAATGCATCTGACTTCGAAAATGAAGTATTAAATGGAGGGAAGGTTGTTCTGGATTTTTATTCAACCGAATGTCCACCGTGTGAAGCTTTAGCTCCAAAATTCGATGCTATGGCAGAATTGTACGGTGAAAAAATCAAATTTTTAAAAGTTTTCCGACAAGGAAATCGGGAATTGGCATCCGAACTGGGTGTGAGCTCATCTCCAACCTTATTGTTTTTTGAAAACGGAAAACAGATATTAGATACTATTAGCGGAGGAATAAAAAAAGCTGAAATTCAGGAACGATTGGATAAAATGCTTTCTGATAATGAAGTGGCTGCAATAAAAGTAAATCAAAAACAGATATTTTCCGATTATGATGTTGCCATTTTAGGTGCAGGTCCTGCCGGATTGACTGCCGGGATTTATCTTGGTCAGGCAAAAATAAAAACAGTAATAATCGATCCAGCTTTGCCGGGCGGTTATATGGGAATTACACATCAGGTGTCAAATTATCCTGGTTATGAGCAACCACAACCCGGATTTATGCTGGCACATTATATGAGCGAACAAGCTAAACATACCGGAATTGATTTTAAACTGGCAGTAGATATTACATCGGTTGATTTAATAAAAAAAGAAATTGTAATTGATCAATTAGAAACTATTCGGGCAAAGAAAATTATTATCGGTACGGGAACTACGCCAAATACAATGAATGCACCAGGCGAAAGTGAATATAAAGGAAAAGGAATTTCATATTGTGCGACTTGCGATGCTAAGTATTTTGTGGATAAAGAAGTGACGGTGATTGGTGGTGGAAATTCGGCAGTAGAAGAAGCATTGTTTATCACCAAATTTGCCAGTAAGGTTACAATGATTCATCAGTTTGATAAGCTGACTGCCAATCAAACAGCAATAGAAACATTGCAGGCAAACGAAAAAATTCACGTATTGTACGAACACGAACCCCGCAAATTTGAAAAGCGAGACGATAAGATGATTACATTTCTTGAAGATTTGAAAACAAAAGAGTTGAAAGAACTGGAATCGGATGGTGTTTTTGTATTTATTGGTTTCAAATCAAACGTATCGGTATTAGGTGACGTTTTACCACAAATGGATAATTGGGGCTATATCAAAACTAACGAGGATATGCTGACAAATCTTCCTGATGTTTATGCTATTGGCGATATTATCAGCAAAAAATACCGACAGATTACAACGGCTGTTGCTGATGGAACAATTGCTGCTATCACTATTTCTAAAGAATTATAAACCTCTCCAGCCTCTATCCTCTGCCAATTGACGGATACTTTCTCCAATTGGAGAAAGAAAGTTGAAAAAAGTTTTGGAGTTGGAAAAGTGCAAAAAAATATGTTTTTTTAATTTATCAACTTTAAAATTAAATTGTTATGAAATCAAATGTTGGAACAATTGACAGAGTAATCAGATTACTTCTTGCCGTTGTATTGGTCGTTTTGTTTTTCACAAATGTAGTTACCGGAACACTAGGTTATGTGCTTCTTGCTTTAGCAGGTGTTCTTACTCTCACTAGCCTGATTAGTTTTTGTCCGCTGTTTTTGCTATTTGGCATTAGTACAGCAAAGAAAAAATAATGTATTCTAAATTGAAGAACGGTACAATCAATTGAACAGCAATTTGTTTTGCTGTTCATGCCATTCTTTTAGTCGTTAAATTTCAAATTGTATGGAAAGTCAAAAAAAAATATATTCCGAAACCGACTTAAAAATGATGCGGGCAGCAGAAGATTCGTTGCTCATGGGTAAAAACCGTGTGGAAGAATTGAAGTTGTTTGCACAAAATAGCGGTATAAAACGTATTGGCATAGCACATTGCATTGGTATGACACGTGAAGCTCAAAGTCTGAAGGAACGACTTTCCGATCAATTTGATGTGTATACAATTGATTGCAAATATGGAAAAATACCTGCTTCAGAAATGCTGGATGATGCTTCAGAAAAAGGAACTTCATGCAATCCTGCCGGTCAGGCCGCATTTTTAGCTGAAAATAAAACAGAATTGAATGTGTCTTTTGGTTTATGTATGGGACATGATATCCTGTTTAATATGAAATCGAAAGCCCCGACAACTACTTTAGTTGTAAAAGACCGAGAACACAAACACAATTCATATAAGGAGTTTATAAAATAAGATCAAACAAAAAATTAATTAGAATGCAAACAACCCTGATAATAATTGGAACACTTGTAGCAGCATTTGTTATTTTAAATATATATGCTCGTGTAAAAATGAAAAATTTACCTGCTGTGACTGATCACAAGGATATACTGACACTAACCGAAAAGAATTTTCAACAACAAACAAAAGGTAAAGTCGTATTAGTTGATTTTTGGGCTGCATGGTGTGGACCATGCAGAATGATGTCACCCATATTAAATGATGTGTCATCTGAGTTGACTGGCAAAAATGCTGTAGGTAAAATAAATATTGAAGAACAAAAAACGCTTGCCGATAAATTTAAAGTTCGCAGCATTCCAACTCTTATTCTTTTTGATAATGGCAAGGAAATAAAACGCTTTGTAGGCATCAAACAAAAGGATTTTCTGTTGAAAGAAATAAATTCAATTACCATTTAATCAATTACCATTTATGAACCATTCAATCTCAAACTATTATCAATATTCTAATACATTGGCGGCTGGCGCACAACCTTCGGAATCTGATATACAAGCTTTAAAAGATAAAGGTTTCGATGCAATAGTAAATTTATCGCCTGCAAGTGCCAGAAATGCATTGCAAAACGAAGCATCACTTACAGAAAAAGCGAATATGCATTATGTACATTTCCCGGTCGATTGTTCAAATTTAAGACCACTTCATTATAAAACGTTTGAAGGAATAATGAGGGCAATTCATGATAAAAAAGTATTTGTTCATTGTGGAGGAAATATCAAATCATCAAATCTGATTCACATGTACGATGTGCTTGTGAAGGAAAAAGATGAAGAGGAATCTTTGCAAACATTGAAAAAAATTCAAAACCCGGAAGATAAATGGTTTGAATATTTCAGGAGTTTTGGAATGAAAGGTTTGAGATAAAGAATTAAAACCCCCGGTTCAATTGTTGAATCGGGCGTTTCGTTTTTTAATATAATACCAACTGTACATTTAAAACAGTCCAATCTGTTTTAAATGTCTACTGTTGTTAATGCCGATTGCAAATTCCGCCTGCGGAAGGCTTTCA
>JAAFGX010000108.1 GCA_010365115.1 Paludibacter sp. | reverse complement strand
GGTTTATGAATTTTTCTGTCGATGGCATCAACCTTCGTGACCTGTTTCAGATGCATCCGATTAACCTGAGTGTGGCTGTATGGGTCGGCTTTATAGCCTTGTTCGGAATTGCCACCAACGATGGGGTCATTATGGGAACCTATATTCACCAGGTTTTTGAAGCGCGGCATCCTGCCACTGTTCATGATGTTCGTGAGGCAGTGGTATCAGCAGGTATGAAGCGTGTCCGGCCTGCTATGATGACAACGGCAGTGGCGGTTATTGCGCTGCTACCTGTTTTGTCATCTACGGGTAAAGGCTCTGATATTATGATCCCAATGGCAATACCCATGTTCGGTGGAATGGTTATCCAGGTGATGACCGTGTTCGTAGTTCCATTGTTTCAGTCAATGTGGAGAGAAAGAGCAGTATCCAGACATCGTCAATCAGAAGTTCAATCCACTAATAATCAATTTAACGATGAGAAATCCGGTATTTAAAAAAATATTGTTTTCGATGCTAATTCTGTTCAGTCGGGTTGTTGGTAATGGTCAGGAACAACCTGATTCATTGTTCAACTACCTCCAAATCGCAGCAAAAAGTAATCCTGCGGTATTGCAGAAGTTTGCAGAATATCAGGCAGCATTGCAAAAAATACCGCAAGTGGGCAGTTTACCCGATCCAGTGTTAAACGTAGGCGTTTTCCTGAGTCCGATGGAACTTCTAGCCGGGTATCAGGTGGCTGATATCCGGTTGATGCAAATGTTTCCATGGTTTGGGGTGCTCAAAAATGCGAAAGATGAAATGAGCCTTATGGCGAAAGCCAAATTCGAGTTGTTCCGCGATGCCAAACTGCAGGTATTCTATGATGTACAACGTACCTGGTACGAATTGCACAAGGTGAAGCAGAATATCCGCCTTTCGGAAAAGAACATTGAGCTGCTTCGCAAGATCGAAAGATTAGCCATTGTGAGGTTCAAAGCAGTTCCGGCAGGAAACGGTACGGCACCACCTGTCAGCAGAACAGTTTCCCCATCTTCCTTCCAGAGTTCTTCTTCCGGATCATCCGGTATGAATACAATGGGCGGAAATTCAGTCAGTGCCGGTTCTTCTAATCAGTCAGGTTCACCAATGCCAGGGAGCCCGATGGGTTCCTCTTCCGGCGGCTCAGGTCTTACTGACGTGTACAGAATTCAGATTGAAATTGGGGAACTTGACAATAACATCGCATTGCTTAAAAATCAGCAGAATACCATTGCCGCGAGGTTCAACAGCTTTCTGAACCGACCTGTTCAGTCGCTTGTAATCGTGCCCGATTCAATAACAGAGGAAACTTTGAATATCCCGATTCTGGCTGTATCAGATAGTATGCTTACCAATAATCCGATGTTGGGGATGTTGAAATATGAAGAGAAATCACTCATAGCCCGTAAGCAAATGGTCACCCGTATGGGTTACCCGATGGTCGGACTTGGACTAAACTATTCACTGATCAATAAAAGCCCAATGTCCACTTTATCCATGAATGGTAAAGACATGATTATGCCAATGATAACTCTTACTTTACCCATTTACAGGAAGAAGTACAAGGCAATGCAGGAGGAGGTCGTCCTGATGAAAACTGCTACTGCACAGGGAATCCAGGCGACAGCCAATTCATTGCAGACGGAATATTATGAAACTGTGCAGAATTACCAGGATGCGCAGCGGAGGGTAAAACTTTACGCAGATCAGTATCAGTTAGCTTCTAAATCACTCGATATCATGCTTAAAAGTTTTGCATCATCCGGCGTTAATCTTACCGATATTTTGCGGGTTAGGCAACAAACCCTCGACTATGAATACCGAAAGATAGAGGCTGTTGCAGATTATAATACCGCTATTGCCAGGTTAAGACGACTTGGGGATATTGAAATAAACAATTGATAGACGGAAAAAATATGAAAAATTTAAAATCAAGAGTGATAAAACATTATTTTCCGCTGGTGCTTGTTTCGATAATTATTGGAGTAATCTTCCATTTTATCTGGACAAAAAAAGACCTGATTACTTTAATTGCGGATGTCTCAGGATATATCGCAATAGTGATTCTTTCAATATCACTTTTACTCGGTTCAATAAATATCTTGTTTAAGCGTAAAAATCCGGTTTCATCTTATTTTCGCAGAGACATTAGTATCACCGGAGGAATTTTAGCTGTAATTCATTCTATTACCGGGCTGTTTGTTCATTTTCGGGGAAATATGTGGCAGTATTTCCTGGCAAAGACGAATTCCGGTTATTCAATCCGACTGGATGATTTTGGATTGGCAAATTATACCGGATTAATATCGACAATTCTGATCATCCTATTACTTGCTACTTCAAATGATTATTCCATTGGGAAACTTAAAACAGGCAACTGGAAAAACATTCAGCGATTAACCTATCTGATGTTCATTTTTGCAATCGTACACGTGATTTACTACCGGCTGAATAATTTTGATTTGGTCTATTATTTCTATATTCCAATGATATCAGTTGTATTAATACTTCAGACCGTTGGTATATTCTTACGGATTAAATTAAAGAAATCAGGTGAAACCGAAAAATTAATTCAAAAAACAACACGAATCAATGAAAAATAAAATTACATATTACATTATTACCTTGTTTGTAGGGATAATTTTAGGTTGGGTGTTTTTCCATTCGTCATCCAATATTGAGGAAAGTCATAACCACGCAGCAGAAACATCAAAGGCAACGATCTGGACATGTGCAATGCATCCGCAAATACGCATGGATAAACCAGGTAAATGCCCTATTTGCGCGATGGAATTAATTCCGCTTGGCCAAAGTGGTGCAACTACCGACCCTGGTGCAATTCATATGACAAAGGAAGCTGCCCAGTTAGCCAATGTCCTTACATCCGTCGTTTCAAAACAAAGTCCGGTAAAAGAATTGAGACTTTATGGCAAAGTACAGGCCGACGAACGGCTTTTGCAAAGCCAGGTGGCCTATCTTCCGGGTCGGATTGAAAAATTGCTGGTCAACTTTACGGGCGAAGTCGTCCGTAAGGGCCAGACTTTGGCGGTTATCTATTCTCCGGATCTGGTTACTGCCCAACAGGAGTTACTCGAAACCGTTGCTACAAAAGAAGCTCAGCCTGCTCTGTATGAAGCCTCGAAAGATAAGCTCCGTCAATGGAAACTGACTGATAAACAGATTGCAGCCATCGAAACATCCGGTAAAGTAAAAACGGAGTTTGAAGTCTTGGCGAATGCAACCGGAATTGTATCAGCAAGGCGGGTCAACAGTGGTGATTACCTCTCTCCCGGTTCCGTGTTATTTGATGTGGCCGATCTATCGCATGTCTGGATCATGTTCGATGCTTACGAAAGCGACCTGCCATACCTGTCGCAGGGTCAGGAAATAGCATTTACGTTACAGGCGATGCCCGGAACCAATTATTCAGGTAAAATTAACTTTATCGATCCGGTGCTTGATCCCAATACCCGGATTGCCAGGGTCCGCGTTGAAATCAACAACCCGGGTGGTAAACTAAAACCCGAAATGTTTGCAACCGGGATCGTAAAGGCAAACTTAAATGAGTACAAGGACAAGCTTGTTATTCCCCGCTCAGCAGTTTTATGGACCGGAAAACGCTCCATTGTATATGTGAAAAAGGCAAAAACAGCGGACCCTATCTTCAAAATCAGGGAAATTGAACTTGGTCCGATGTTGGGAAACAGCTATGTCGTTATGAATGGATTGAACGAAGGAGAGGAAATTGTTACAGAAGGTGCATTTAGTGTTGATGCCTCGGCTCAGCTCGAAGGCAAACCTAGTATGATGAACCAGGAAGGAAACAAAGTCTCTTCCGGCAGTATGCCAGGGATGGATATGGGTGAAGGTTCCGGAAATAAAGGAAATACGGCACAACCTACCATGGACCCAAATATGGATATGAAAGATGGATCAAAACAAATCGGTCAAGGCCAACAGCAATTCAAAGTTTCGGGGAATTGTGATTTGTGCAAAGATCGGATTGAAAAAGCTGCTAAATCTGTTGACGGAGTTGCTGCAGCATCGTGGAATGTAACGGATAAAATGCTGAAAGTGCAGTTTGATGCAACCAAAACCAATTCGGATGCTATTCAGAAAGCAGTGGCGCAAGCCGGTCATGATACGGAGAAATTTAAAGCTCCGGATGAGGTTTACAACAAGCTTCCTGAGTGCTGTTTGTACCGGAAATAATTGGATCACCTCTGTCGTATAATTTCAGGTCACCCGATGAAACTGTGCTTCGGAATGGAAGGCCAGAATTTTCGGAAATATAAATTGTTTAATTTTAAAAATGTAAAAACGATGAAAACAACAATGGTTTTGCTTTGCCTGGCTTTAGTAAGCTGGGGAGCCAATGCGCAGATGGATCACACAATGAAAGGAATGAATGAATTGAAAACAAAAGTGGCAGACAAATCTGCAGTTCCAACATCAATAATGGTTAAGCATTCTCTGTTAGTGACTTCAATTATTGATAATTACCTGGCTTTGAAAAATGCACTCGTTGAAGACAACAGCAAGAAAGCTGCAAGTTCCGGAAAGTTGTTATTTGATGCGTTAGGAAAATTCAACCTTTCGAGCCAGTCAGAATCGCAACAAAAAGGATTGAAAGATATCCTTGATGATGCCAAAGAAAATGCGGAGCATATTTCAGAAAATGGCGATAAAATTGACCATCAGAGGGAACACTTTGAAATATTGGGCACCGACATTAAAGACCTGATCATTATTACAGGGGCAGACCGGACCTTATACCAGGTCTATTGTCCCATGTTTGATAACAAAAAAGGCGGTAAGTGGCTGAGTGAATCCAATGAAATAAGAAATCCACTTTTTGGAAGTAAAATGTCAAAATGTGGGAGTGTCACTCTGACAATTACTGTTAAATGAAATGGCTAAAACTGATCGGTTTAGCGCTATCGGTTGTTCTGGTGGGTATTCAATTTATACCTGCCAGATCCAACCAAAGTAAGGATGTGCCTTCAACTGACTTTCTATTAACGTATAAAGTTCCTGAAAATATTGGTCATGTACTGAATACTTCTTGCTACAACTGCCATAGCAATAATACCAAATATCCCTGGTACAGTAAAGTACAGCCAATTGGGTTATTATTAGAGAGCCATATAAACAAAGGCAAGATTGAGTTAAATTTTAGCGAATTTGAGTCCTATTCGGTCCGGAAACAAAAAAGCAAATTAAAGTCAATGGTCAACCAGATTGAAAAAGACGAAATGCCATTGTCCTCTTACACGTTTATTCACCATGAAGCCCGTTTATCACAGGACAGCAAAAAAGCACTTATGGATTATTTGAATTCCTTGCAGGATAGTTTAAGATAAAACAATTGATCAAAATTAAAATCATGGCATTCAAATTAGGAAAATATTCATTTTCGGGACCTTACACATCTACAGATGATCTTAAAGACAGGTCAAGTGTATATGCAATTGTTTGTAAAGTGGATACTGAATAATTTTTATTAGACGTTGGCGAAAGTTTAAAATTGAGAAAAAGAAATGAAAATCATGACAAAAAGGACTGTTGGATAAAAAATTATAGAGGACAATTGACAGTTTTTGTTCACTATACTCCATTTTTAAAGCAACAAGGAAGAATTCTTATAGAACAAGAACTAAGAGAATTGTTTCAACCTGATTGCGGAAAAGACAAAAAAGTATTTACGGGAATTTCCTAAAACAGTTGTTGACTGAGAAATCAAGAATGAGTTATGAAAAAATTAACAGTAGTACAAAAACGTAAGATAAGACAGGATAGATGGTTCGACCATTTATTCTTTGCAGGCATGATTTTGTTCTTTTCATTTGCTGGATGGTTTGCTTTCAATAATTATTTTCGATATGATATCTATCATGAGCGAGTTCTGGCAAAATATGAAAATAAACAATTGGAAACCGGAAAAACTTGCATGTTTCGAAATGAACTAAAAATGGGAGCAACAATACCTGTATTAATTGAAGGTGAAACTTTCTACGTTTGTTGCCCAAGATGTGCAGAGAATCTTAAACTCAATTATACGGACTCTCAATTTGCAGTTGATCAGTATTCACACCATCGGATAAAGAAGTCAAAGGCTTTTATTGTACTGAATAATAACTTAAATGGAAAAGTGAGATACTTTGAGTCGGAAGAAAATTTCAATCATTTTAAAAATCAAAAATAGGACCCCCAGATGAAAACAAAATCAATTAGTATAATTTTGACTTTTTTGTTTTTTACTGACTGCTCTGACAGCAAATAAGACTGAAAAGTTTAAAGTTAATGGGATATGCGACATATGTAAATCCCAGATAGAAACTGCTTCCAAATCAGTGGAAGGCGTCGTTTCAGCAAGTTGTTTTTGATAGATTTTCAAATTGCTGGACGATTGTTCCTTCAATACGTGATATCTTCGTTTATATTTAAATGCACTCTAATGTGTGAATGATGTAAGATTTTCCCGAAATTATATAACATCTTAATCTGGAATTCATATTATCTTGCCCTATAGTATTTTTATTATAATAAAAGCTGAATATATGGAAACAAAAATTAATTATCTGTCAGGATCTTTTAAAGATCGCAAATCTGCAGAACTTGCTTATAACAGGTTGAAGGAAAAAGGATATGCCGACAAAGAAATTGATATTATGATGTCTGACGCTACCCATGAAAAATTCTTTAAGAAAAATGAAGATGATGGCCTTGGATCTCAGGTTATGGATGGCGTAGGTGCCGGATCGGCCATTGGAGGAGTTGTTGGAGCAATAGTGGGAATTTTTGCTGCAGTCGGAACAAGTCTTCTGATTCCTGGATTGGGACTGGTATTAGCAGGCCCGATTGCCCTTGGTCTTGCCGGCGCCGGAGCAGGAGGTGTGACCGGAGGAGTTTTCGGAGCACTGGTTGGTGCAGGAATGCCGAAAGAAAGAGCTGAAAAACATGAAAAAAATATTAGAGAAGGTAATATTGTAGTGAACTTTACACCGCGTAGTATTGAGGATCATTCCACTATTGGAAATGACTGGACTACGTACCATGCTTCAGATGTCTACTAGTATCAGCCGATGTCCTGATATTAATGTTTTGAACGATAAAGCTTTAAGTTGCTTGATTGTAAATTGTCTATTGTGATAAATGGCAACAGAGCTGCGTATAGCCGTATCCAACGGGGTAATCACTGCGGTACTTTAATCAAAGCTATTGCTTGGTTACTCCGAACTAGGGTAAGTTCCGTTGAAAAGTAGTCCGGTTTCTCCTTAAAATGATCGAAACGAATATCTTTATAGGTCGGATTTCCGGGTTGGAACTTACCTTCCAGAACATAATTATTCAGGATCATCCTGGGTCAGCAAGGACTCAATATTCAACGGAGAAGCCGATAATTTGGCAAGGTAAGCCTTCACCGTATTCTTACTGATATCCAAACTGCGGGCTGTAAACTTCTTGTTCTTGCACTGCTCATGTAACTGTAATAATTGTTTTATCTGTCTAATGGGTATGGTTTTTCTGCCAATGGAATATCGAATTAGTGGTTATTTAACCACTAATAAACCCAAATCCTGTGTGATTAACTGAAAAAAGGGGGCCAATATGGTCCGACATATCCACATGCTGACGTTGCAATAGGAAATGTGGGAATCTTGTAACTTTTTTATTGAATTGTATAACATTTTTAAAGTTTGCCCATTCTATCTTTGAGTTGAATTAAAATATTCAAAATTTATCACCATTGAAAAATAAAAGAAAAAATGCGAAGGGTTCGGAAATAAAAACCGATAGACATAGCAAGCATTCTTGCAATGGTGGGAACAGAAATCTACATCACGAAAAAAGCCATTTAATGAAGTACATACTCTTCATAGTTTTATCTTCGTTTGTTCTGTTGTCGGGAATGCATTTCTCGGTAGCAAAACATTTTTGTGGTGATGAAGCGCCTGTTGTGAAAATTTCATTTTCCGGGGAGAAAGCAACCTGCGGCATGGAAGAAGATGATTCAACTTCCCCTATTCATCATGATGGTATATCATCAAATTGTTGTCGTGATGAAGTTTCAATATTTGTGGTTGACAATTTTGACAGCTATTCTTCTTTAGAAATAAAGGAGATATCGCAGCAAATTAGTCAAGTATTTTTAGTACCTGTAAATGAAATATTGTATTCCCAGTCACTTACATTTCAGGCTTATGCAGATGTCATCCCCCCTGACAATATAACTGCAAATGCAGTAAGCTTGCCCAAAATTTGCGTTTTCCGTATTTGATTTTAATGTCTTTGAATTTCTTTTGGCTGAAAGGTTATGCTAACTTTTTTGCTGAATGAATATTTTTATTGACATGATAGTATTATCATTCAATACATTAACATTAAATGAGATTTTCATTACACCTTCATCTTAAAATTATTATACGATGAAATTCAATAGACATATGTTTTGGATGGTCGTGGGCTGCATATTGCCGCTTCTCTTAATTTTTTTGGTTCCAGCATTGGGAATCAGCAACAATATTACAATATTCATTTTCATTGCTGCCATGTTTGCCTGCCACCTTCTAATGCCCATGCATGATCACAGCCATGAACTTGAAAATACAGATAATCAAATCTCAAAAAAGGAAAATCATGAACATCATCAACATTAAACGATTTGGATTGGCTTCCGGTCTAACCGGGGCACTTCTGTATCTGGGCTGTGTTATTCTTATGGTAACAGTAGGCCATGACGGTACTGTAAAATTCTTTAATAGTTTGTTGCACGGATTAGACACGTCTTCATTCATTCGAATGCAAGTTCCTTGGTGGGAAGGATTGATCGGAATCGTAGAAACATTTATTGTAAGTTGGCTGGTAGGAGCCAGTATTGCAGTATTCTATAATATTTCTGCAAAAAAATGAGGGATAATTAAAATCACAAATACATATAAAATCATGAAATTAAAAAAAAGAGTTTTACAATTAGGAACCTTTTCTATTATAGTCTTATTAACAGCTTGCGGCGGAGGTAACCAACAGAAAGGGAATAAAAATAGTGAAATGCCTGCCGAACATGGTGCCTTGACTAATCAACTTCCGCAGGCAAGTACTACGGAAATTCACAAGCAACACAATAGCCTGGCAGAGAATTTTGCTCACAAGGATATTGTTATCCCCGACAATCCTTATCAACTGGATGAATCAACCAAAACAGAGTTAGAACAAGTAGTTGATGCCTATTTACAGATTAAAGATGCCTTGACTAAGGATGATGAGCTGGCATCGGAAAAGGCCGCCGGGTTAATGGCTGAAAAAGTAGCTGCTGTTACTCCTGCGAAGCTGAAAGGCAAGGGTCTGGAAGCATGGCAAAATCATAAGGATATCTACAAATTAAAGCTGAAAGAAATGCAGCACATCAAAGGACTGGAAAATAAACGCTCCTATTTTAGCCATATTTCCGAAATCATGTATTGTACCATTAAAAGTTTTGGATTGAAACAAGGCAATTTATTTGCGATTTTCTGCCCAATGGCATTTGATGGAAAAGGCGCTTACTGGATTAGCGAAAGTAAAGTAATTCAAAATCCATATATGGGTGCTAAGATGCCAACATGCGGGGAAATAAAGGAAGAATTGTAGGTTGTAAAAAAATAAAAACTAATCGGTTTATGTGGAACTGACACAACAATAAACAATTAATTAAATTAAATAGCATGAAGAATATTGCAGTAATAGGATATGGCGTCATCGGTAAAAGGGTTGCCGATGCGATTAATAAACAAGAAGATATGGAACTTACAGGAGTTTGCGATATCATTAGTGACTGGCGTATTCAAAATGCTATAAATAAGGGCTATTCAATATACGCAGCATCAAAGGAAGCTAAGGAGCAAATGCTGATGAAGGATATACACGTAAATGGATTAATACTAGACCTCCTTAAAAAAGTTGACCTGGCAGTAGACTGTACCCCAAAAAATATAGCTGCAAAAAATATTGAAATCTATAAGCAACTAGGAATTAAATTTATTGTACAAGGTGGAGAAAAGCATAAAACTACCGGCCACTCCTTCAATGCGGAAACAAACTATGAATCTGCCCTGAATATTTCAGCTACCAGAGTAGTTTCCTGCAATACAACATCCATTCTAAGAACCCTTGAAGCGTTAAAAAAAGCGGATTTACTCAGCTATGCCAGAGGCACTCTGCTCAGGAGAGCTACAGACCCCTGGGAAAGTCATCTTGGAGGTATTATGAATACGCTGGTACCGGAAAAAGAAATCCCCAGTCATCAGGGTCCCGATGCACAAAGTGTTGATCCTGATTTAGACGTGATTACTTCCGCTGTAAAAGTTCCGGAAACGCTTGGCCATTTACACTATTGGAACGTAAAGCTTAAAAGAAGCGCTACAAAAGAAGAAGTATTGCAAGCGTTCAGGAGTTTCTACAGAATAAAATTAATAAACTATTCAGATGGCCTGGTTTCCAGCAATACAATTAAAGAGATGTATCTTGATATGGGACGACCATGGGGAGATATGTACGAAGTTGCCCTCTGGCAGGATATGTTAAAAGTGCAGGGGGATGAGCTTTTTTATGCTTATATGGTGGATAATCAAGCTATAGTAATTCCTGAAACGATAGATGCAATAAGAGCATTGACAGGTATAGAAACATCAGCAAAAGCATCGATATACAAAACAAACAAAAGTTTAGGCATTAATTAAATAACTTTTTATGAGCATTTATACTAACATCACCAAGCATTTGGGAGATAAAACTTCATATTATCTGGATCACGTCTGCGAAAAAATCACAAAGGAAAGACTACAATTTCCCGGGAAAGATTTTGTTGATAAGGTATTCGTTAACAGTAATCGTAATCCACAAACACTTCGAAGTCTTGCCCAGTTATATAATCATGGAACACTTAAAGGGACTGGCTATCTGAGCATATTACCTGTAGATCAGGGAATAGAGCATAATGCGGCGTTCTCATTCTACAAAAACCCAGATTATTTTGATCCCGAGAACATTATAAAATTAGCCATGGAAGGAGGATGCAATGCGGTGGCTTCAACTTTTGGTGTATTAGGGTTATTTGCCAGAAAATATGCCCACAAAATACCTTTCATTGTAAAAATAAACCATAATGAATTGCTTACCTATCCCAACAAATATGACCAGACAATGTTTGGAACGGTAAAAGAAGCCTGGGATTTGGGGGCGGTAGGTGTAGGTGCGACAATTTATTTCGGTTCAAAGGAAAGTAGCAGGCAGCTGAAAGAAATTGCCGAAGCATTTACTGAAGCACATAGTTTGGGAATGGCCACTATTTTGTGGTGTTATTTGCGTAATGATGCTTTTAAAACGGAGCAGAAAAATTACCACGAAGCTGCAGATTTAACAGGACAGGCTAATCACCTGGGAGTTACCATTCAGGCAGATATAATCAAGCAAAAACTGCCCACTTCTAACTATGGATTTAAGAATATTCAATTTGGTAAGTATGATGATGCCATGTATAAAGTTCTTACAACAGAGCATCCTATAGACCTTTGCAGGTTGCAAGTTGCCAACTGCTATATGGGTAAAATAGGCCTTATTAATTCCGGTGGTGGTTCAGTAGGAGAATCTGATTTAACTGAAGCTATTATAACAGCGGTTATCAACAAACGAGCCGGAGGTTCAGGTTTAATTTTAGGAAGAAAAGCTTTTCAAAAACCTCTAAGCGAAGGGATAGAATTGATACGGGCAGTTCAGGAAGTATATCTAGAAAAGAAAATTAGTGTAGCATAGTAGCTGATATTTACAATTAAGGTTTTAAAAATACAAAATAATAAATGTTTAACTGATAGCAAAAAAATGGAAACCAATAAAAATGCGATGTTTTTTATTTGCTCAATTTCATGCTCAAAAGAAAATTCAGGTGCAACTTACACTTGCGTGATGCATCCGGAGGTAAACTCAGACAAAGCAGGCAAATGTCCAAAATGCGGAATGGACATGGTAGTAAAAAAATAATTAATAACCGGGCAACAGCGGAACTGAAGAACCGGTCAACAGCGGTACTGAAGAAAAATTCAATTTTTAAATTAATATCATGAAAAACAGAAAAATGATTTCCATTGTGTTTGTTTCGGTGCTTTTTTTAAGTATAGCATCCTTTACAACTACTAGTGCGTTAGCACAAACCAAAGTCAAAACCGCAATGATGAAAGATTGCTGTATGATGAAAGACGGTAAGATGATGCAAATGAAAGACGGAGAAATGATGCCCATGGATAAGGATATGACCATGAAGAATGGAACAAAAGTCATGACCAATGGGGATTGCATTATGAAAAATGGGGAAAAAATGACGATGAAAGAAGGTGAGTGTATGGATATGAACGGAAAAATGGATAATTGCGATATGATGCATAAAGATTCAAAAAACACCACCAAAATGAAAAATGGAAAACACGATATGGCGACAATGTACACTTGCCCTATGCACCCCGAAGTAATAAAGGACAAAGCAGGCAAATGTCCAAAATGCGGAATGGATCTGGTTGTAAAAAAATAATTAATAACTGGTCAACAGCAATACTGAAGAACCGGTCAACAGCGGAACTGGAGAAAAGCAATTAAAATACCATATTATGAAAACCGAAAAATTAGAAAGTTGTATCACGGCTTGTGTGCAATGTGCAAAAGATTGTCACGCCTGTGCAGTAGAATGCAAACAAGCAGGCAACGATCAGTGCGTTAAGCATTGTATTGCATGCGCTGATGAATGTCTCAAATGCGCAGAAGCCTGTAAAACCGGCGGAGAAGCGGCTGTAAAGGCAGCAGCAAAATGCGCGGCTGCCTGTGAAACTTGTGCCAATGAATGCGGAAAACATGAACATATGGCATGTTGCAAAAATTGCGTCGCATCATGTCGCAAGTGTGCAGAGACATGTAAAAGCATGGCTGTATAATTTCATAAAAAAACTTTGCTGTTCCGGTTCGCCTGAAAAATTTGGCAGTCGGTTCGGCAGAGTTTATATCAATTAATTTTCCTTATGCCATTTTAAAATAATGAAGGCGGTTAATGATAAAAAAATGAGGATGAAATTGAATATGAAATTTTAAAATTTAACAATTATGGCTATTAAAAAAGTATGGATCGAAGAAGGCTGCATTGTATGTGGATTGTGTGAAGAACTGTGTCCTGGAGTTTTTGAGGTTGGTGATAAAGCAGTCGTAAAAGACGGAGCTGAATTTGAGAAAAACGAGGCAGGTATAAAAAATGCGACTGAGAGTTGCCCGGTTGAAATAATCAAGTATGAAGAATGAGGGTATTCTTTTCTGGAAGACTGGTTATAAAGTAATAGGTATAGTTGGTTCAACAGAGTTTATAACAACCTTTTTTCATTAACAGGTAAAATTCTAAAATCATGGAAAAGTCAAATATTAAAATTTACCAAATTGGAGGCATGAGTTGCGGTGGTTGTGCTGCAGCAATTAAACAAAAATTGGCAACTGTCTCTGGAGTAACATCTGTAAATATCAACTTGGGAAAGAAGCAGGCAGAAATTACGTCTTCCCAGATAATCAAAGCGGATACGCTTCAGATGGCTTTAAGTAACACGCAATATACCATTTCTGAACTTAGGGTTTAAATATCTTAATAACATCTCATTCAGATATTGAATTAGTAAAATAAAATGGCACACAGTATTTTTTGGGATTCTGGTTTGTGTTGGCATTTTTGGATAATTCCGCTGGTGATAATAATCTACAGCGTCTATTCATTAATAGCCAAACGCAAAAAGTGAAATCGCCAAAGAAATATTTGAGCGATTAGAAAATATTCAAATTAAAATTTAATAAAATTCAAAATCATGACAGACATCATTATCAATATCAATACCGGTTCAGACAACGTCGAACCCACGGTTACAACTACCACAGACAATGCTTTGACCGCTGTTCCAAAAACAGAATCAGCAAAAGAGGAAACTCCAAAAGAAGAAATGAGAGAAGACACTAAATTGATAAAAGAATCTCCAAAGGATGAATCTGCAAAGAAAGAAGGCTCAAAAAAAATGGATATGACCGAAGAGGAACATAAAAAAATGAGTTCTTCGAAGACTTCACCTGCCGAAAAAAAGATTCCAAAAAAGGAGGTAGCTCCTCCTAAAAAAGGAGTACAAAAGAAAGGATAAACAAAATGAAAAATACTATTGGCCGGTATTTATAGCCAAAACTAAATGCAGGTTGAAAATTTAAAATTTGAGTCCACTCCGAAAAGTATTTTTGTTATTAATTAGTTAATATTCAAGTATATAATTGTATATTTCAATTGTTCTATGTATCTTGCAAGCAT
>JAAFGX010000107.1 GCA_010365115.1 Paludibacter sp. | reverse complement strand
GCGGAAGGCTTTCAAACAAATAGGACAATTAGACGAACTTGCCTGCGGCAGGCAGGGTCGACATTGGACTATATTGTTTGTGCAATCGGTATTAGATATTGAACAACGTGTGTTTTAATTAAAAGGGAGAAGTTTTTCAACTTCTCCCTTTTAATTATTCGTAAATTTGGATTGCAAGTAATAGCTTTTTTTATTCTATTTATTTTAATGCCAATTTTTTCTTTACTAGTGGTGTAATGTCGTTCGATTTTGGCGATTGGTAAATAATGCTTTGAGTTCCTAAATCGAAAATGTAAAGGTAATTGTTTTCAGCTCCAACTTCATTAATTGCTTTTTTTACTTTATCAACTACTGGAGTGAATAATTCTTGTTGCTTTTTTTGAATGTCAGTGCTTGCGGTTTGGTTGAAAGTAGTAATACGTTGTTCAATTTCTGCGATTTCACTTTGACGAGCTTGTTTAATGCTTTCTGGCATTGTGGCTTGTTTGTCCTGAAATTCTTTGATTTTAGCGTAATACTCTTCACGCATTTTTACTAATTCACCTTCCCATTGAGTTTGCAAATCATTGATTGTTTTTTCAATGGTTACACGCTCAGGCATAAGCGACAGAATTTCTTGAGAATTTACGTGACCCAGTTTAACTTCCTGTGCCATCAAACTTAACGGTAGTGCAAAAAGCAATACGAGTGCGATTTTTTTTAACATGATAATTTTTATTTTTATTTTTGTTTATATTCGAATTTACTTAAAGAATTGCAAAAGTAAAAAATTATTTTGAATAGCCCATTTTTTGTAAAATGGTATCGCTAATGTCTAATTTTGGTGATGTAAACAATACACTCATGGCAGAACTTTTATCAAAAACCAATTCGTAATCTTTTTCTTTACTAATATCCTGAATAGCAGTGTATACTTCGTCCTGAATTGGTTTCATAAGACTTTGGCGTTTTTTGAATAATTCACCTTCGGGTCCAAAATAGGTGCGTTTTAGTTCTTGTGCAGCTTTTTCTTTAGCAACAATTTCTTCTTCGCGTTTTACCTTCATATCTTCAGAAAGGAAAACCAATTCGGTTTGGTAGTTTTTGTACATTTTTTGCACTTCTTGCATTTGGGCTTCCACTTCCGATTGCCATTTTTTTGATACCTGATTCAATTGGTCATTGGCAGTTTCGAACGAAGGAATATTTTTCATGATATATTCCATATCCACCATTGCAAATTTTTGTGCATTTCCTGCAAAAGACATTCCCGCCAATAAACAAAGGGAAATAATTAGTTTTTTCATATTGTATTTTTTTAATGGTTAATCTTTTATTTTTCTGATAATGCCATTACAAATTCTTTGCCAAAGTTTTTTATTGATATTGTATTTCTATATAGTATTGATATTGATTTTGTTTACTGCCAACTACCGACTTCCGACTACCAACTACCGACTTCCGACTACCAACTCTATTACAATTCCTGTCCTAAAACAAAGTGAAACTGACTTCCGCTGACTTTTCCTGTATTGTTTTTATCAAAACCATAACCCCAGTCAATTCCCATCATACCAAACATTGGTAAGAAGATACGAACTCCAACTCCGGCAGTACGTTTTAAATCGAACGGATTATAATTTTTAATTCCACTAAAACTATTACCGGCTTCTAAGAAAGTTAATGCATAAATAGTTGCCGATTGTTCAAGTGATAATGGATAACGTAATTCCATAGTGAATTTGTTATATAAATAACCAACACTAGCACCTGCAGGAGTTAACGAGCCACTTTCGTAGCCACGCATGGATATATAATCTGTTCCGTAGCTTGTGTAGCTTGACATTCCATCACCACCCATATTAAATGCTTCAAATGGTGATTTTACTTTTTCATTGTAATGTCCTAAATAAGAAAACATCACACGACTCATTAAAATTAATTTATTGTCAGGAGTAATTGGGGTAAATGTTTTACCACTAAAAGTCCATTTGTGATATTCTATAAACTTATATTTTTCATCCGGAGACATCGGTTTTGAATAATCTTTTCCGTTAAAAGAGGAATAAGGTGGCGTTATTTTAAGACCTAATGAAAATGCTGAACCTGAACGTGTGAAAATTGGATTATCAATAGAACTACGGCTAAAAGTCAAATTCAAACTTAAGTTATTGAAAGACCCTTCTGTCATTGGGAAATATCCTGGATACCAGTCTTTTAACATAAATAATTGATATGAAAGTTCACCATAGAAAGTGAAATAATCATCTGGCCAATTTAGTCGTTTTCCGTAACCTAAAGAAGCTCCAATAGTTCTCATATATTTTCCAGTGTCAAATTCACTATTATATGCACTATTGCCACCATAACCGCCACCATAACCGCCATCATAACCACCGCCATAACCTCCACCATAACTACCATATCCGCCATACATACTATTTGCATACATGTTGGACATGTTTTCCCTATATCTATCACTAATTGCTGTTTGAGCTGAATAATAAACTGATGCGGAAAGAGAATTTGGACGTTTTCCTCCCAACCATGGTTCTAAAAATGACAAGCTAAATGATGAATATGATTGTCCATTAGTTCTGGCATTTAAAGAGAATGTTTGTCCTTCGCCCTGTGGAACAATGCGATATGTTTCAGGTCTGAATAAGTTTTGTATTGCGAAATTACTGAATTTCAAGCCAATACTTCCTACAACACCCGTTGAACCCCAACCAGCAGAAAATTCAATTTGATCACTTCCTTTTGTTTCCAGTTGGTAGTTGATGTCTACAGTTCCATTTTCAGGATTTGGTTGAATATCAGGCACCAGCTTTTCTTGATCAAAATGCCCCATTTGAGCCAATTCGCGCAACGTACGCATCACATCTTCCTGACTGTAAAGTTGTCCGGGTTTAGTTCTTATTTCGCGGCGAACAACATGTTCGTATACTCGTGTATTGCCTTTAATGCCAATTTCGCTGATAGTAGCAGGTTTACCTTCATATATTCTCATTTCGAAATCAATAGAATCGCCGTCAATATTTACTTCCACTGGATCTAATTGAAAGAATAGATAACCTCTGTTCTGGTAAAGTTTACTTACTGCATCATCATCGGATTGTAATCTCTCGGTGAGATTTTTATGGTTATAAACATCACCCTTTTTGATGTTCAAAACAGCATTAAGATATTCATAAGGATAAATGGTGTTTCCAATCCATTTAATATCACGATAATAATATTTTTTTCCTTCGTCTATGGTCAGATATACTGAAACGCTTTTATCATCAAATCGAACCACACTGTCTGAAATGATATATGCATCACGGTATCCAATTTCATTATATTTATCAATTAATGCAATTTTGTCTTTTTCGTATTCTTCTTTTACAAACTTTTTGGTGCGGAAAAAGTTGCGCCAATTTTTATCATTTGTTTTTTTCATGGCTTTGTTTATCTGATTGAATGTCAAAGCCTTGTTTCCAACAACTATTATCTCATGGACTTTTGTTTTGAGTTTTTTATCCACATTAATATCAACTATAACGTGTCCTGCTTTGTTAGGGTCATTACGTTGGTAAACATTTACCAAAACATTAAGAAACCCTTTTTCTTCCATGAATTTCTCAATCACCTTTTTGGCTCTATCAGATATGTTTGGTGTTATTTGGTTTCCTTTTACCAAACCAATCCGTAATTCAAGATCATCAATTTCAGATTTTTTTAAGCCAATGTAATTAATTTCAGAGATGCGTGGTCGTTCTTTTAGTGCGATATTTAACCATATTTTACCAGAATCAATTTTTGTTGCCAATATTTTCACATCAGAAAAAAGACCTTGCTTCCAAAAACGCTTAACTGCATTTGTAATTGCTGAACCTGGTACTTCAATTACATCCCCTACAGCAAGACCGGAAAATCCGATTAAAACAAAATCTTCGTAATTTCCTGCGCCAGTAACTTTAATATCAGCAATTTCGTACTTCGGAGCTGCATTTGAATATTCAATTACCGGCAAATTTGCAGAATCATTTTTATTGATGTTTTGAGCTACAATAAGTTGGCTGAGAAAAGCTAGAATGGATATTGAGAAAAGTGTTTTATAATACATATTAAATATTGGTGTGTCGAAGTACTTTTTTAAATGAAATTTGGCTTTTGTTATTTCCCAAATCGTCGTTCGCGTTGTTGGAATTCATAAATTGCTTCATAAAAACATTCTTTTTTGAAAGCAGGCCAATGTGTTTTTGTAAAGTATAATTCAGTATATGCAAGTTGCCAAAGTAAAAAATTACTGATGCGTTCCTCACCACTTGTTCTTATCATCAGATCCGGATCCGGAATTGATTTAGTTGTCAAATGATTGGTAATGAGCTCGTCGTTAATGTCTTCAAGTTTGCAATTTCCATCTAATACTTCTTTGCAAATACTTTTAACTGCATTTGTAATTTCCCAACGCGACGAATAGCTTAATGCAAGAACAAGTCCCAAACCGGTGTTTTTACTGGTCTGTTTTATACACCGTTGAAGTTTCTCGCTTGCATTGCCTGGCAATCTGCTTATATCGCCGATAGCTAGTAATCGAACATTATTTTTATTTAAAGTTGGTGTTTCTCTTTCGATGGTATCAATAAGCAACTCCATTAATGCATCCACTTCTGACTGCGGACGACTCCAGTTTTCAGTAGAGAATGCATAAAGAGTGAGGTATTTTATGCCAATTTCTGCAGCAGCTTCGGTCGTTTCTCGAACTGACGTAACGCCATTCTGATGTCCGAAAATTCGATCATAGCCGTGTTCTTTTGCCCAACGACCATTTCCATCCATTATAATGGCAATGTGTTTAGGGAGACGGGATTTATCAATTTTTTCTTTGAAGGATGACATTTTTATTTACTAAGATTTTTGTTTTATTTAAAAGCATTATTGTTTAAACAATCACATTTTTTCTTCCAAATATCGTAACTGAATCCGATGGTTACCGTTGAAAGTAAATCGTTGTTAAAAACATTAGAACCATTCAGATTGTATGGATTGTTATATTTTTCAGAAACTGAAATATTTGAATAAACCTCTAAATTATCAGCAAGAAGCAATTTGTTTGACCACTGAATATTTAAATTTAGTCGTTTTTTAAGTTTTAATTTTATTCCCACTCCAAATGGTATTCCTATTTCTGGAAGTGCTTGTCCAAAGTACATTCCTGTGAACAAGCTTACTCCAGTAAAAATATAGGGAGAAAACGTCTTGCTAAATCGTTTGTAAGGATTTATCTCCAAATCAAAAAAATTAAATTCTGCAGTTATATCGCCGACATTAATACTTTTATTATTACTGTTTGGCAATTTTGGTACGTTAGTACTTATCAATTCGGCTTTTAGGGCAAATCGCGGATTAAAGTTGTATCTAAAAAATCCGCCATATGTAACTTGCAAATTATTGAAAAGTAAACTATTAGCATCTCCTATATAAAAAGATCCACCTCCAATAACGCCTATTTCTGCCTTGTATTCATCTTTCTCAATTACCTGAGCTGTACCAATAACAGCACTTAAACATAAAATACAAATGAATAATAATCTAATCTGTTTCATAATCATAGCTTTTCGATGAGTATAAGCAATTAGACTTAAACGTATTCTTCTCAATTTAATTTCATCTATTAAATAAAATCCAGCAACAAAAGTAGTGATAATCTTTTAATGATGATAAATAGCTTACATCGGGTTGGGTTTATTTAACGTAATATTGCAAAATTAGGGAGTTCTGAGTGTTTCGAGGTGAAAGCCATAAAATATATGATTTTTTATCAATATTCGTTGAATTTTTCGAGTGCTAGATTCTCTTTTTGAGTCATTTGAGCTCTGGATTCCTTTGTTTTATCATTCTGTCCACACAAATGTAAGATGCCATGAATCAAAATACGCAGCAATTCCTGCTCAAAACTAACACCGAATTCGTTTGCATTAGTTTTTACAGTTTCAATGCTAATGAAAATATCACCAGAAATAATTAAACCTTCACTGTAATCGAACGTAATAATATCGGTGTAATAATCGTGTTGAAGATACTTTTTATTTACTTCTAAAATGCGATTGTCATTGCAAAAAATATAAGCAATATCACCAACTTTTTTACCATATCCGTTTGCTGTATCTTTAATCCAACGATTAATTTTAAGTTTCTCAAGTTTTGGAAGTTTTATTTCCTCCGCAATATATTGTATCATATCTTAATAGGTAGATAAACAAAATTATAGTTCTCAATGAAAAAATAAATATCCCAGCAAGATGGCTGCTGTAATGCCTACTGCGTCGGCAATTAAGCCACATACAATTGCATAGCGTGTGTTTTTAATCCCTACCGATCCAAAATAAACGGCTATGATATAAAAGGTAGTATCAGTAGAACCTTGAATAATGCTTGAAAGTCGTCCGATAAATGAATCGGCACCATGTTGTCTCATAGCCTCAATCATCATTCCTCTGGCGCCACTTCCGCTAAGCGGTTTCATAAATGCAGTTGGCAATGCATCTACAAATTCCGTATTCATTCCCGTAAAGCTAACTAAATAGCGAATGCCATCCGTTAAAAAATCAAGAGCCCCCGAAGCCCTAAACATACCGATTGCCACCAAAATAGCTATTAGATATGGAATAATGCCAATTGCCACCTGAAAACCTTCTTTGGCCCCTTCAATAAAAGAATCATACACATTAACCTTGCGGATAAGTGCCATTACTACAAATGAAATAATGATTGAAAGGAGAATGAAATTAGCTGCAAAACCCGAATATTCTGAAATTTGTTCTTTTGGCAACCCACTTAAAAAATATATAATTCCAATAATCAAGGCTATTAAACCTCCAATTGTTCCCATTACAACTTTATTGAAAAGATTGATTTTTTGAACAATAGCAACACTAATTAAGCCAGCAATGAAGGCGATAAAAGTGGCGAGTAAAATTGGTATAAATACATCAGCTGGATTTACAGCGCCAAGTTGTGCTCTGTATACCAATATACTAACTGGTATTAAAGTTAGTCCGGCAGTGTTTAATACCAAAAATAAAATCATGGAATTGGAGGCTTTGTCTTTCTCCGGATTTAGCTCCTGCATTTCGCGCATAGCTTTCAGTCCCATAGGTGTGGCAGCATTGTCAAGTCCTAGCATGGTGGCCGATAAATTCATAAACATACTTGCCAGAGCAGGGTGACCTTTTGGAATCTCTGGGAATATTTTTACAAAAAATGGTGCTACAATTCGAGAAAGTTTTTCAAGGACACCACCTTTTTCACCTATTTTCATTACACCCAGCCAAAGCGACAAAGCACCAGTTAAACCAAGCGAAACTTCGAAACCGGATTTTGCTGAACCGAATGCAGCAGTCATTATATCGGAGAATATTTGTGTGTTGCCGAAAAAAATAAGTTGCACACATGCCACAACAAATGCAATAATCAAAAAAGCAATCCATATATAATTTAATACCATTTCAAAATATTGGAGGGTTTATAATTGGGTTTATTTTTTTTACGACTACAAAAGTACATTTTTTTTTGTTATTTTTAATGAAGCTTAATTTGTTTTTATACAAACAGTTTAAGTAATTATGGGGCTAAACATTATGAAAAGAAATTTGCGCTACTTTTTTCTTTAATATTTTAAATAGAAAATTGAAATTCAGTGTGTTAAATAATAATATTGAATAATAAATGATTATTATGGCAATGTTCATTCTTCAAAATCTACAGGTATCGGATAAACACGAAGTGTTAACCATTCAAAAGCAAAAACCCTTAATATCTTTTTTTGCGAACATTTTTTTTGCTTAACTGTTTTTAATATTGATATGAATTACTGAATTTTACCTAAAAAAACAATTCAATGAAAACATCTATTCGTTACTACCTCACAATTATTTTTATTTCGTGTATTTTTATTGCCTGTAAGCCCACCACAAATCTGACTACAGTTCAGGAAGTGGATTTAAGCAGATATTCAGGAACATGGTATGAATTAGCTTCCTACCCTCAATTTTTCGAACGAGGTTGTATCAATGTACGTGCCACTTACACACCAAAAGCTGATTTTATTGAAGTTTATAATCAGTCGATTAAAAATGGAAAAGCTAACAATATAAAAGGCAAAGCATTTGTGGTGAAAAATAGTGGCAATGCGAAATTTAAAGTACAGTTTTTTTGGCCATTCAAAGGCGATTATTGGATTATTGATTTAGCAGATGATTATTCATGGGCAGTAGTATCAGATCCTAAGAGATCAACATTGTGGATTCTTTCTCGAAAACCTGAAATGGATTCGAATATTTATAATGCGTTGATTGATAAATTAGTAGAAAAAGGATTTGATAAAAATAAAATTGTCATAATGGTACAGCAACAATGAGTTTTGTTTATTTAGAATCTGTTTATTTTATTCTATTAATGCTCAATCGACCTTACACGTTTATTGAGCAATTTTTATATTATTACTGAAAATCAGCTTTATATGAAATAAGTGCCATGAATTGATTACTAAATTATACCACTATTATGGTATGAAAAATACTACCTCACGGGTATTTTATTGCGTATTTCTTTATCATAACTTCGTATCAACAAAACAATAAAAAATAAAGTTATGAAATCAAACGCATTTTGCCCTATATCTGATAGAAAGATAGATGAACATGTAGCCAGATTAAACGGAGGAATTACATTAAGCATTCTTGCTGTTTTTATTATTTCTGGAAATTTAGTACCAATCTTTTTTCTAATTGTCGATTTTGCATTACGCTCTGGCAAGTTTTCACGCTATAGTGTTTTAAGTTATATTTCAAAGAATATATTAAAATCTTTGAAAATTAAACCGGATTTAATTAATGCTGGTCCTAAAATATTTGCTGCACGCATTGGACTTATTTTCAATATTGCCATATTTATATCTTTTATATTGGGATTAAGTAGTATAGCATTTTTAATTACCGGAATCTTTGCAATTTGCGCTTTTCTTGAATCAGTTTTTGGATTTTGTGTTGCATGTCAAATTTATCCTTTTGTTTACAAATTATTGTATTTCAACAAAATTCAGAAAGCAAAAATCTAAACTTTCAATTACTAACTTTAAAGGGCTATTTTCATAAATAAATGAAGATAGCCTTTTTGTTTTTTGTCATTTGAATTAATGAAAAGGAAAGCACTAAAATATTACTACATTTTGTGTATTTATTTCTTTTATTCATTACTTTTGCTATCAATAGTTTGCCCAATTTATGTAAACTTATAAATATGAATTCTTTATTATCCACATTTATCTTACTATTATGTATCAAGAATTTAAATCATTTCTGAAAAACGAATTGAATAATATTGAACAGGCAGGTTTGTATAAAAACGAACGAATTATTTCATCACCCCAAGGTGCATTAATTAAAGTGGCTGATGGTAAGGAGGTTTTAAATTTCTGTGCAAACAATTACTTAGGTTTGTCCAATCATTTAGCGTTAAAAAATGCAGCAAAACAAGCGCTTGACACTCATGGATATGGTGTTTCTTCGGTGAGGTTTATTTGTGGAACACAAGATATTCACAAACAGTTGGAAGCATCTATTGCCAATTTTTTTGGAACAGAAGATAGTATTTTATACGCCGCATGCTTCGATGCCAATGGTGGAGTCTTTGAACCATTGTTGAACGAAGAAGATGCTATCCTGTCGGATGCATTGAATCATGCTTCTATAATTGATGGAGTTAGGCTTTGTAAAGCCCAACGGTATCGATATGCTAATGCGGACATGGTGGATTTAGAGGCGCAATTGATTAAGGCACAGGCTCAACGGTTTCGATTGATAGTAACGGATGGAGTCTTTTCAATGGATGGAAATGTAGCTCCTTTGGATAAAATATATGCGTTGGCCGAGAAATACAATGCTATGGTAATGGTAGATGAATCGCATTCAGCCGGAGTAGTTGGAACAACAGGACGAGGCGTGACGGAACGGTTTAAATTACGTGGTAAAATCGAAATTATTACCGGCACACTGGGTAAAGCTTTTGGTGGAGCAATTGGTGGTTTTACAACCGGTAAAAAAGAAATAATTGACCTGCTTCGCCAGCGTTCCAGACCTTATTTATTTTCGAATTCAATACCCCCAATGGTAGCAGCAGCAGGCATAAAAATGTTTGAAATGATGGAAGAAACCAATGAGTTGCAAATTAAATTACATGCTAATACTGCCTATTTTGTAGAACGGATGAAAGCGATAGGATTTGACATTAAACCTACTGAATCGGCTATTTGTGCAGTTATGTTGTACGATGCCAAACTTTCACAGGAAATGGCTACCCGTTTACTTGATGAAGGTATATATGTTATCGGATTCTATTTTCCTGTAGTTCCAAAAGATCAGGCGCGCATTCGGGTTCAAATCTCTGCTGCCCACGAAACAGAACATTTGGATAAATGTATTAAAGCTTTTACAAAAGTGGGTAAAGAATTAAATCTGATTCAATAGAAAAAATATTCAATAAACAGTTTTTGTCTTTCTTAATTTAAAAACTCTACTAACTCAACCATGAAAGCACTTGTAAAACTTCGTCCCGAAAAAGGGATTTGGATGGAAGACATTCCCATGCCACACATTGGAATAAATGATGTATTGATTAAAATAAAAAAAACAGCCATTTGTGGTACTGATTTACATATTTATAAATGGGATGATTGGTCGGCACGAACTATAAAAACGCCAATGACCATTGGGCATGAATATGTAGGAACAATTGTAGATAAAGGTCATGGTGTTAAAAATATACGTATCGGCGATCGGGTTACCGGCGAAGGTCACATTGCTTGTGGACATTGTCGCAATTGTCGGCGCGGAAAATTGCATGTGTGCGAAAATACTATTGGAGTAGGAGTGAACCGTAATGGAGCATTTGCAGAATACCTTTCGCTGCCATCGGAAAACGTAGTGCATTTGGATGAACGTATTTCGGATGAAATGGCTTCTATAATGGATCCATTCGGAAATGCAACACATACCGCTTTGTCCTTTCCAATGATTGGCGAAGATGTTTTGATTACAGGAGCAGGACTCATTGGAACTATGGCAACAGCTATTTGTCGTTTTGCAGGAGCGCGAAACATCGTTGTTTCCGATTTGAGCGATTACCGGTTGGAAATAGCGAAGAAGATGGGTGCAACACTTACTATAAATCCACTTAAAGGTGAAAGCATAGAAAAGGCGATAAAGGATTTACATATGCACGGGTTCGATATTGGTCTGGAAATGTCTGGTTCGCCAGTTGCTTTCGAAAGTATGATTGAAAACATGTACAATGGTTCAAAGATTGCGTTATTAGGTATTTTGCCAAATACAACTACTGTTAATTGGGATAAAATAATTTTTAAAGCATTGACATTGAAAGGCATTTATGGTAGAGAAATGTGGGAAACCTGGTATCAGATGGAACAAATGCTGATAACTGGAATTGACCTAAGTCCTGTTATTACTCATCGATTTGAAATTAATGATTTCCAGAAAGGCTTCGATATTATGGAAAGTGGCCAATGTGGAAAAGTAATTCTGAATTGGTAATCATAATCTTACAATGATGGATCGTTTTTTTTTATTTTCTGTTTTTTTTATGATTATAAGCTTATTTAATACAATAAAAGCTTCTGCTATCTTTCGATAACAGAAGCTTTTATTGTATTTTTGAAACTAAATATTAGCTTCTTGGAGTTGCTTCTTTAACAACCATTGCACGGCCATCAAATTCTGCTCCGTTTAATTCAGAAATTACTTTTGCTGCAGCAACATCATCTGACATTTCTACAAATGCGAATCCTTTAGATTTGCGTGTTTCACGATCTTGGATGATTTTACAAGAATCAACTTGACCATACTCTTCAATAACCTCTTTAAGGTCGTTTTCTCTAACTTTGTAACTTAAGTTACCTACGTAAATGTTCATAAAAATAAAATAAAAATAAATGTTATTCAAGATATGTATAATTACGTAAATAAATCAAATTCAAGTTAAAACAAGAGTTGAAATAGACAGACGAATTAAATACACTTTCTTTTCGGCAGCAAAGGAACTCATTTTTTTTGGATCTCACAACTATTTGAGTAATTATAATTGAAATATAGATACTTATCAGTGTTTATGTATTTTTTATTGATTGGAATACAGTGCGTTAACTAAAAAAACATCTTTTATGCTGTATGTTTGATAAATAAAAAAAGTTTCTTCATCTAAGAAGAAACTTTTTTGTGTGCGCTGAATGAGATTCGAACTCACACTTTTATACATTTACTTTATATGCCAGATTGTCAGAGGTTTATATCTTGGCAATATGCCGTTTTTTGCTGCTTCTTGTTGCGCTTTAGTTTCTACTACTATTTATAAAGCATATAATAATAAGTGATACTAATATGCATAAAACTAATGTTTTACTCTATTTTTTTTAAAACTAGGACTCGAACTCTTTCGAACCCCTTTCGTGCCAATTTTTAAGGTTTTTTTACGATGCGAGCCGTAACAGTAACGCAACAAAAAAAAAAATAACGAAATTTGATTACATAATCTTATAGAATCCATTCTACATTTAAAGTAAAATGTTGATGTTGATGTATTAAAATTTATTTCAGTTAGATATTTACTTCCTGTAGATACTTATTTAGTTGCATCTATCAACTGTTAGCGGTTGTTGTTTGTTATATTAGCAAAATCAATTATCTTTGTCACAAAACATTATATAGTATGAACACAGTAAACGTACAAATAGACATTACAACCCCCACTGGAAGGCGGTTACTTCGTGAAGTGGAGAAACATCCCAAAGTAGCGAAAATAGAACATGAATTGCCGGAGGCTATTGCCGGTCAAAAAACATATTCACTAGATGAATCTTACGAAAAATGTTGCGATATATTAAGTGCTAATTATGGTGTAGATGTTCGTAAATTATGAATAAATACACTGTTGTTATTTCCGAACAAGCGCAAGATGATTTAGATGAATTATCCAATGTAATAAGTTATGAGTATAAAGCACCTATTTCATCAATAAGATATTTGCGTGGTATTTTTGTGGAAATGAGAAAACTGTCAAGAAGTGCCGAAAGCTATAAAATAGAAACTCGTAAATCACTGCAACAATATGGATTATCTCCACGCCGGGTAAATTTTAAACGAATGGCAATAATATATAATGTGATAAACGATGTAGTTTATATTCGTAGAGTAATACCATCCAATACAATTGCAGGCCTTTAGTAAACATTGTAACACCTTACCTTTACATCCTGTCAAATTTTGGCGGGTTTTTTTTGCCATAAAGTAGGAGGCTATTTTAAAAAAAACATATATTTTATAAAGGACTTGTTTTCTTTGTTACATTTGTTACAACTTATAAAAAAGTATAGATAACCAATTAATATACAGTAAATAAACTATGTAACAAAAAAAATATATTTTGTTATAAGTTTGTTACAACTCAAACATTCTTGTTACATTTATTACATCTTTATTCCACTCTAATTAATTGAAATAGAGTATTGTAACAAGATGAAGCATACGAACGGATGGTATTTTCCCGATTTTCTTTTCGCTTTTCAGTCAAAAACAGTTCGGTAACAATAGCGAATTTTTCGTACAGGTGTGCATTTCCACTGTTAAAAACGGATTTCCAACCTCCCGAAAGTTTAGCATTAAGCGCAACAACGATTCGGTTAATGTGATGCCGAGCATCCTTCACTGATTTATAGCGTTTTACAATGCGTTGTAATTTAATTTGTTTTCGTGTAAGTGTATGATTGAGAGGGTTCTTGCAGTAGTATTCAATTATCCAACCGCTTTTATTCTCTCTAAGAATAGCAGGAAGGAAACTATTGATATTTGATTCAGAGAAATTTTGAGGTATAGACATTTTTTTTAAGTTGGTTAATGATAACCATCGTAAAAAGTGACTATAAAAGTGTTGCTATTTTGTTGCTATTAAAGTATGATTATCTTACTTAAACAGTTGTATAAATAAGATAATCAATACTTTATAATGTTTGTGCGCTGAATGAGATTCGAACTCACACACCGTTACCGGCACTACCCCCTCAAAGTAGCATGTCTACCAATTTCACCATCAGCGCAAATTACTATATTTTTTAAACCGAAAAATACTTTACCGTACCCAAAGCGGGACTCGAACCCGCACACCTTTCGGAACTAGTCCCTGAAACTAGCGTGTCTACCAATTCCACCATTTGGGCAATTATTTTTAGAGAAAAAAAGCGAAACACGCCAGTTTCGCTTTACTTTTGAAATTAAGTGAGCGAAAGGCGGGACTTCCCGATAATAATCGGGATAAACTTCTCGTCCCGATGTCATTTTCCGCATTTAGAATGAGCGAAAGACGGGACTTCCCGATAAAAATCGGGATAAACT
>JAAFGX010000106.1 GCA_010365115.1 Paludibacter sp. | reverse complement strand
GGAAAAGAATTAATTTTCTTTTCTTTGTTCTGAAAAAATATTTCATCTTTCTTTGAGATTCCTAACTTTCGCATTTATTAATTGAATTCAAGAATTAAAAAAACTAACAAATAAAACTTTAGTATCATCATTATTAATCTTAACAATTTTTATTTTATAGTCTGATTTAAAATTAACCAAGTCGCATTTTTCTAATTTAAAAGTAAAATATTTAGATTGATTATTTTTTGAATTGAATCTATTATAGTCATCATTATATTCACTAAAAACAGAATCTAATAAACCTATTGTTATTTTCTCAGCCTTTAAATCTTTGAATTCTTTTGAAGGAGGAGGAGGGAATAAACTAGTATCAAACATTTCAACTGAATCAATTAAGGTATTAATATTTTGAGCAATAAATACTCTCTGACTATCAGTATTTAATCCATTTCTATCATTCGTTTTTACCTCATTTTTACAACTGCAAATAATAAAAAAGAGTGTTATTGTTATTATATATTTACCATCCATTTTTCACTGCACTTTTAGTTTCCCCCTCATAATTTTGTATAGATCCAAAAGACCAGCTTTCGAAAATTTGTCCTGCCTCATAATTTTTATTGTTTTGAATATATTTATTGGGCAGAAAATTCCAATATCTCCCATAATGCACTAATTCGTCAAAAACTATAACTCCTGCAAAAAATGAAGATCCATGGATTCCAACTGTCGTTCCATTTACTCTATCATTATAACCTCCATTGTCCAAAATTATAGTTTTCTATTTATAATTGTGTTCGATTATTTAAGGGGCTGAAACAAGACTTCTTCGCTAAAAACGTAGCAATGTTATGAATAATCAAAAAACCTCGCAAATTGCGAGGTTTTCTTATGCTTATTTTATTTCAAAATAAATCCTATTGTCGTTTTCTAAAATCTTAATATTTACAACGACTAAACTTAATTCGGATTTAAATATTTCAATTTCTTTCGAATACGAAATAGTATTTGTATTTAAATTACGCTTATGCCAACTTTCTCTTTTTGCTTTTTCATCTATTTCGTTCAAAACCCTTTTAGTATTCACAACCTCGTAACTAAATTCAAAATCTTCAGTATCGATGTTATGTTTTCCTTCAAAATCTGTTTTATTACTTATTAAAAAAGGCTTTAAATAATCATATTTTATCACGTCTTTTTCATTCAAACTTAAATTCTCATTACAAGAAAATAACACAAAACTTAAAAAAAACATAATTGTTTTATTGATATTGTTCATAATTTAATATTTTGAAGGTAAGCTAATTGGTCTATATTGGGTCAATACATCTCCATAAGAAAAAGTGTAGTACCTAAAGTAGGATAACTTTTGAGCTTGTAACCTACCGTAATTATTAGCTTTTTGATCAGCTACAGAACTTGCCCTAGAATCTCCTTTTATTCTTTGGTCTGTTATTTCTCTTAAATTGCTCATCTTTTCAGCGGCATATTTACCACCAGGACCTCTTAATGATGCTTTAAAATTTGCTTTACTATGAAAATACTTATCTGAATTTTGCCAATTAGCATCTTTCATTTCATAATAGGTTTCTACAAAATCTTTTACACCTCCAGAAAAATCTTTTACAAATTCAATACCATCTGCGATTTTTTCTTTAACATTTTCAACAACACCTTTTTTTACTGGCGGGTCTATTTCCCCGTCATCCCCCATCTTATGCATTGCATGATTCAACCCACTAACTGTTAGACCTATAGCTGCGCCCTCCCAAAAATTCCCACCTTGTAAACGGCTGGTAACACCTCCCGTAACGGTACCAAATAATACCAGCCCTGCACCGCTACTTCCAAAAGAACCTGGCATCATAGCATAACCCCCTGCAGCTACACTGCTTAGAGCTGCCGTTACAAAAGTCTGTTCAAAATTGCCTCCGCTCACACCTTGTATAACGCCTTGGGCTATACCGTGCATTATGGATTGCGGTATCATAAGCATGAGGTTTATTTGCAATTGGGTCAATGTTGGTGCAGCAGTACAAATTGCTGTACTTGCACTCCCAATAATACTCCCAATACCGGCACTCGCCATACCACTTATGGCACCTACCAAAATACTTTTTGTCAAACCGCCCCAAGTTATGGCAGTACCATTATATAAATTGATACCTACATAACTCACTCCTGCTACCACAGCACCTATAACAGCAGCAGTAATTAATACAGCAGCAGTAATAGGTTCATTACCATCATAGTCTACATACATTAATGGGTTGTTTAATGCGTAGGCATAGCGGTTGTAATTTTGCGGATTACTAGGATCGGCAATAAGCGCATCTGGCGATAAGAACGTGTGTAATATAGGGTCATACAAGCGGGCATTCATATGAATAATCCCTACCGAGAAAAAATGTTCATGTCCTGTGTAGCCTCGGTCGGTTACTAATTCAAAATCGACCCCTGCAATCTCCGAAGAGGGCGTTTCTACATTTCCTTTGAAATGCTTCTTGAGTAATCCCCAAGGGTCAAATTGTCTTCTTTCTTTGATGGTGCCTCCATTGCCCGAAATAGCCAAGATGGTTCCTTGATAATCCCTGTGCAAATATAAATATTCTTGGGTACTTGGTGTGTAGTTGCCTCCACTATTTGTGTATGTTTTTTCGAGGGCTACTACGGCATCATAAGGTGAGCCAGCTATGTAGGTAATAAACTGTAAACTTTTATTAGGTCTTTCTATTACCTCTACATTGGTTATGCCTGAATAGTATTTGATTTTGACAACCGCCCCTGCCTCGGTGGTAATTATAAATTTGCTACGGCTGTTGCTCAAGTTGTATTCAAAATCTACTTTGCCACGGTTTTTTTCGGTAATCGTTATTGGGTTTTTAAACATATCATACGTTACCTCTTGTAGCGAACGGTTGGTATAGAATGAAAGCCCGGTGGCGTTGAGTGTTGCCGATTTTTTTCGGTAACGGTTGCCAGTTTCATAATTATAAGCTCCTACTTGGTCGTTGTTTTTGATACGTCCATCGGTTTCATAGGTAGTGCCCGTTGTGCCTGTCGGGTCTGTCCACGAAGTTAGCCTGTCATAAGTGTCATAAGTAAAGCTTTCATTCCAGCTCAAAACGCCTGCTATGTTGTTTTTGCGGTAGTTTAGCGTTCCTCTTGTGGCATTAAACTGGTATTCTAGATTGAGTGCCGTGGTGGCGGTACTAGCGTGATTGGCAGTTTCGAAACAGCCAACATTATCGTATTTGTTAGTTATTTGCATCCCATTACCCAAGGAAGCTGTTAGGGCTTGCATTTTTTCGTTGGCAGTATTGAGTTTCCACAATACGGTATTGGTACTAGGATCTTTGTATTGGTCTATTAAACCGTTGTAACTGTTGTAACCGTATTCAATGGTGTTGTTTCCGTTGTTTATATTGATATTGCTGGTTAGGTAAGAGTTGGTATTTTCGGTCAATACTCTTCCGTAACTATCATACGTAAATGTTTTTTTGTGGGTAAGGTTATCAGGTGTTACTTCAGTATTATTAAGGGTTCTATAATAGGTATCATAAGTAGGATAATAGGCAAAATCTTTACCGTTGATGGTACCTATTTCGCTAAATAAAAATCCTTTTGAGTCATAAACATAGTTACTAACCTGATTGGTTCTTTGTCCTGATTGTGTTTTTTTCTTTGGTTTTCCTGTTGGGTAATAGTCTATGGTTGTTGTACCTGTTGGGGTAACATCGGTTAGTATTTCGCCAAAATTGTTGTAGGTTTTGGTATATGCCGTTGGACTTACAGATGGATCTTGCATATAAATTTGCCTACCCCAACCATCGTACTGCATCGTTATTTTGTGGTTGCCATAAATGGTTTCTTTCAGGTTTCCGTTGGCATAATAGGTGTATTTTAGTGTTTCGCCATTGTCTGTTTGTTCTGTTTTGTTACCATTAGCATCAGCAGTGGTGGTGACTGTTTTTGTACCATCAGAGGTGGTGGACGTAAGTCCGTTATAAGTAATGCTTATTTGCTTGCCTGTATAGAGCAATTGCGTAATAGGTCGGCTCAAATAATCATAAGTAATGGTGTTCAATTTTGAAAAATTGCCTGTTGATGACGTAGCCGAAGCATCAAAATAAGGCTCAGATTCTTTTACTTTTCTTCCCAGAAAATCGTATTCCAACGATTTTGAGATATAAGAATTTGTTGCAAAGCCACGCTTGGTTGTTTTTACTTCTCTTCCAAAAACATCATAAAAAACACGGCTAAAATCGCCTGGTGTATTGCTGGTTGTGGTTACGTTGTAACCACTTGCGTCTCGAATATAGGCATAAGACTGTGTTTGTGCCGTGATAGAAGCACCAATGACCGTATATGTAACGAGTTTACCCCAATTGTCATAATAGGAATTGGTTTCAACATTCAAATAATTTTTGCTCTTGGTTTGCTGACCTAGTTTATTGTATTCAAAAGTGGTGACATGATAACCATTATCCGTTTTGGTAAATACAAATCGACCGTCAGAGGAATAAACATCGGTTGTTTTACGGGCAGTTACTCCTGGTGCCGAAATGGTTTTTTGGGTTACATTACCAAATGAATCATACACAAAATCAGTAGTGATATAATCGGTGTTATGTCCTTTTTTTTGTGATTGTTTGACTAAATTAGGAATGGCTGGGTCATAGATATATTTTTCTTCGGAGGTAAAAGTATCACCATAGGCAGTAACAGATTGATTGGCTTGCTTCAATTTCCCAATACAATAGGTATTATCCGTAGCATTTGGATTATTTTCGTAACTATTTTGAACTGAGGTTGTTGCTATACCATTGTTTTCGATGGTTTTTTTAATATTTTCAAACTCATCATATTCAACAAATGAAGTTTCAGAGTAGGTACCCCCAATTACATCTTCGGTCGAGGTTTTTGTGATTTGCAAAGCGGTCACCTTGTTGCCTTTGTCTACTTCATTATAATAGTAATCCTTTCGGGTCAAATAGTCGTTTATCGTAGCATTGTCAGTTTGTGGCAAACTTTGGATTAGTTGTGTTCTAAAAACACCATTACTTCCATTGGCACTAAAACCAGGTTTTAGAGTAATAGAATTTATTGCAATAGCTGTTTGAGTAGTAGTAACAGGGGTGCTTAAATTCAAATTTATTGGATTGGTTTTGTCTGTACCTTCCATCTTGGGATCAGAAATAGTAGGCGATAAAGAGGTAAACTCCCTAATAACAACCCCTTTAAGCTGTGGTGATGTAACAGATATATTCCAAAGTTTATCGGTTTTTTGGGATGTGTACCAACTACTTCGAGCTGTTTTTTTGAAACCAAGAACACCCCATCCTTGTGAGTGAGTTACAAGGCCAAAATATCTAAAATCTTGAAATTTGGTTTCATTGTTTGCAGTAGCAGTTAATCGATCAACCACGAGCATAGTAGGCACTCTTGAAAGCTCTGTAAAAGGATAGGCTTCTGTATTGGACGAATAATACAAATCGTTTGACGAACCCAATCCAGTTCCACTAGGCAGTAGTTTTTTGTAAGAGATATTTTGGACAATGTCTCCGCCTGCTTCGGTTACTTTTACTAAAGTTGCTTCTTTGGATAAATCTTTGTTGAAGTTCCCTTTCCAAACATTTCGACCTCTTATGAACACAAAATTGTTGTAAGCGTTATGATTTTTGTAATTTCCTATTAGCAATTCGATAGGAGTTTCGTAGCCATAGTCATCTCCTACAGATACAATTACCTCAGGTGCAAAGGTTGGTAAAGCGGTTAGGCCTCCTATGTTTTTTCTAAATTTAAATAATCCTTTACAATCCCTCTCACAACCATTAATACCAACTTTGACACAGTATGTTTCGTATTCTTGTATGATAAAATCACTTTTACCGTCTTGGTCCATATCTGCAGCTCGATACGTTCTATTTATTGTTCTGCTTGCAAACGGTGAACCTTGCCAATAAGGTTGATAATGCTGAAAATCATTAATTTGTGTAGTTGCATAACCGCTACCTGTAGATTGATGCAAAAACCAAGTTGAATTCCCGTCTGCTTTTGGCATCATAATATCGGTTTTACTGTCGCCGTTGAAATCGCCAAAAACAATTTGGTGGTCTTTGTTATAATCGATAAAAGTACCGCTAGCCAAAACTTCTAATTCAACCCATGGTGCTATAGTTAGTTTTTTAAAACCTATCACTTTATAGGTTTTGTCAGGATTTATAATTAGAAGGTCGGATTTTCCGTCTCCGTTGAAATCTAGTACATAATCTTTTGATCCTATATTTGATTGAATAGATAATTTAATAGGATTGATTTGAGGACTATTAGGATCGAAATCTACTATAAAATATTCATGACCATCATGTGAATATGTAGCATTTGGACTAGTACCAGGCAAACACACCCATTCTGTTTGCTGCCCCCTTTGCATAAGTATTCCTTTATCATGTCTTTTTTCATTTAAAGTAGTTTTTATTATAATTTCTGAAATACCATCACCATTGAAATCACCATCAAAATATAAATTTGACTTTTTAGAATAATTTCCAGAATTGCAACCTGTTGCAATACCTGCATTATTAAAATTAATTGATTTTAAATTAATTGAATCTACACCATTAACGTTTGAATTCAAATTGTACGCATCAAAAGAAATCGAATTCAAACTTTCTTGTACATTTACAATCGACTGAAATTGATTTAATTTACCATTAGAAATTGTTGTGGCGGTAAAATATTTATTTCCTAAAGTAAATGGTATGCCGGTCCAATTACTTCCATTATCGATAGGGTTTAAATAGATATTAGTGTTTGTTACAAAATCTTGTTCGCCATTGCCATCAAAATCACCGCTTAGTTTTACATTGGTGAGGTCACTATCTGAAATACCGCTGTATTTTATTATTGGAGCAAAGCCCTCTTCCGTCTTTTCATAATCAAAAATAATGGGGTTGGCACTTTCACCAGCACCATTTTTTTCTGTAATGCTTTTTATGCGTTGGTAATTTCCAGATACAGTTTCGTGTTCTAAGGTATAGGTTCTAAAAGTTTGTCCTCCTGCTTTTACTGTTACATAGCTTAATATTTTGTTAACTTCAATTTTTATATTGTTGTAATTGAGGTACGAATACTCTGAACGTAGCCTTGTTTTATATTCAAATTCAATTACATTTTCATAATTGGTAGCTTTGTTGATATTGTTGCCCCAACTGATCTTTTTGATATACTGTGTGTTGTTTTCGGTTTCATAAGTATAATCTATATAATTGCCTTGTAGGTCTATCCAACGATTAATCATCCAATTCATTAAGCCCCTAGAATCAGAGGTCCCTCCATAATAAGCTTTGGCACCATCAACAGAGGTAACTACAAAACTTTCAGGAGATTGCAAAACTAACGGTTGTGAACAATCATACTCTGGTTGACCATCTGGTCCAATACCCATATTGAAACAATACTCAAGAGCTCGATTTGTTAGTGTCCCACTCGATTCGATTTTCAAATTAGTATAATTTTCTGTTTGATAGGTTGTACCAACAGCGCCATAATTACCCGTTTTTGCCAAAAGCCGTTGTCCATCTAAAGCAAAACGATCTAAATTATCAAAATCAACAGGATCAATTAAACCATCTAAATTTATTGAAGAGGACACACGATTTATGGATGAAATTCCAATAAGATTCCAGCCCATCCCAGCTAATCCCTGAACGCTTGAACCACTGTATGTTAAAGCTAATTGTGGTGCGATATTTTTAATACCTGGAGGCAATGCTATAGGCACTTTGTAAGTTGCAGTACCCGAGCTGGAAATCTGCAATTCGCCTTTTGTATCGGGTGTAAATATTTGAGCGTTAGCGCTGTTTGTAAAACTTGCAATAAATACAATTAGGTTTATATAAAAAAATTTCATATTGTATTATTTTACAATTTTTATTGTTTTTTGTTCGCTATCATTATAAACCAGCACTACTAAATAAGTTCCTGTAGGATAGTTAAAGAATGGTATGTTTAGAGTATTAGTTTTTTCGAGATTATTGTAGGTCTTTAAGATTTGCCCATTTATAACATACAAGTAAATAGAGACAACAACTTTGTCCGCTGCGAGTTCCCACTTTAGAAACAACTCTTCTTTGACAGGGTTTGGGTAATACGAGATAAGATCCTCGGCCGAGAATTTTTGCAAATCTTCCTCTTGTAGGGCTGCGATTTCTTTTGGCGCAGTGGTTTTGTAGATTGCTTTGTTACAGCTGATACACAATTCCCGAACAATTTGGTTGCCGGCGATATCATAATCAAACGTTATTTTGTCTTGAGCTGAAGACAATAAAGAAAATGCTAACAGCACTAATATTAAATAGCGTTTCATAATTTAATTGTTTTAGAGTGATTGAAGGGTGACTATTATATTTTCTTTAATAAGGCTTTTACTTGAACTTTTAATTCTTCAATTGCTGCATTCTGTTGAATTAAATATAACGTAAGTTCTTCAATTTTTTCTTGTTGAATTTTTGCCATTTCTCCAAGTTGTAGTCCTTTTTCGGTAACTTCTTTGGCGGAAGGTACATTTTGTAAATGGCCATTTTCTTTGATATAGATTTCAACTTGTTTTAAGTTCGGTAATTTATAACTGTCACTAAATACATAATCTGCCCAAGTATTATAAACCTTGATTTCCTCAGCTCTTATTTTTCCTTTAACTGATAATCTGTAAGTATCCGCACCATCAACAAAATTAGTAGTTCCAATCCCAATATTAGAGTCTGTAAGTATATCGCCTTCAATTTTTGCACTTCCATCTTTCACAAATAATTTATGGCTCAAGCTATTAGTTTCCTCTGCAGGACCTCCGATAACAATTCGTGAATTGGGCTTCGCAAAAGCCATAGAAACATTATCATTACCGTCTTCATACAACTTCATAACTTCTTCTTGCTTTTTGTTAAAAACATTTAACCTACTATAACCGCCTTGTTCTCCCCAAAAAGAAAAACGAGTAGAATTACTTCTATCATCAATACCCAAGATGGATATAGGTTTAGGATCTAAATTAGACTCTGGCAAATCAAGAAACCACAAAACCCTGCCATTATCTAAAGGATCTCTTAAAGTACCTGCATTTAATACTGTACATTTTTTATTTCTATCTGGCCAATCAGTAAACACAGAACCATTTGGCTGACTATTTGTAATTTCTACTTTAGTTACTTTTACATCACCAACGACTTCCAGTTTCGCAGTTGGATTTGAAGTTCCAATTCCTACGTTAGTTGTAAACAAACCCTTATTCCCAATAACATCACCAATCGAAGTAATAGAGTTTCCTTGTATCAATCCATTAGAAGTTATAGGTCCTGATTTTAAATCACCAACGACTTCAAGTTTCGCAGTTGGATTTGAAGTTCCAATCCCTACATTATTAGTAAACAAACCGTTACCAGCGTTAATATCTCCCTCTGTTGCAAACGAACTCCCTTGAATAGCCCCTGTAGAAGTAATAGGCCCTGATTTTATATCTCCAACAACATCCAATTTTGCAGCGGGATTCGTTGTTCCAATTCCAACTTTGTTTACAAAAAAACCATTAATAGAATTAATATCTCCATCCATAGAAATGGATTTACCCTGTATCAATCCAGTAGAAGTAATAGAACCTCCTTGAATTAATCCTGCAGAATTAATAGACCCCGCTTGTATCAGTCCTGTTGATGTAATCGGCCCTGCTATCACATCCCCAGCAACTTCCAGTTTAGCTGTAGGATTAGTAATTCCAATACCTACATTATCAGCAAAGAAACCATTCCCAGCATTAATATTTCCCAAGGTTACAAACGAACTCCCTTGAATAATTCCTGTAGAAGTAATAGAATCACCGATTATTGATCCATTAGAAGTAATAGAACCTGATTTAAAATCTCCAACTACTTCTAGTTTTGCAGTAGGATTAGTTGTACCAACACCCACGTTAGTTGTAAACAAACCCTTATTCCCAATAACATCACCAATCGAAGTGATAGAGTTTCCTTGTATCAGGCCATTAGAAACAATAGACCCTCCCATTATCAATCCATTAGAAGTAATTTCGGTTGCTTTTACATCTCCAAGTACTTCTAGTTTTGCCGTCGGAGTTTTTGTTCCTATTCCTACATTATTTGTAAAAAAACCATTGTCAGCATTAATATCTCCATCCATAGAAATGGATTTACCCTTTATTAATCCAGTAGAAGTAATTGGCCCTGCTTTTAAGTCACCAACTACTTCCAGTTTTGCCGTAGGAGTGGCTGTTCCAATTCCCACGTTAGTTGTAAACAATCCCTTATTCCCAATCACATCTCCAATCGAAGTGACCGTGTTTCCTTGTATCAGTCCATTAGAAGTTATAGGTCCTGATTTTATATCTCCAACAACATCTAATTTTGCAGTGGGATTGGTAGTACCTATCCCAACATTGTTTGTAAATAAACCATTATCAGCATTAATATTCCCCACCGAAGTAATCGAATTACCTTGTATAAATCCATTAGAAATAACAGATCCTCCCGTTATCAATCCATTAGAAGTAATTGCAGTTGCTTTTACATCTCCAATTACTTCTAGTTTAGCAGAAGGAGTTGTTGTTCCTATTCCTACACTGTTTGCAAAGAAACCATTACTAGAATTAATATCTCCGTCCATAGAAATAGAACTCCCTTTTATAAATCCTGTCGAAGTGATAGATCCTGATTTAAAATCCCCAACTACTTCAAGTTTCGCAGTTGGATTTGAAGTCCCAATACCAACTTTATTCGTAAAAAAACCATTACTGGAATTAAAATCACCAATCGAAGTGATTGAATTACCTTTTATCAAACCTAAAGAAGTAATTGGCCCTGCTTTTATATCGCCATTTACCTCGAATACTGCTGTCGGATTTAAAGTTCGAATTCCAACTTTATCTGAAAAAAAACCATTACTTGCATTTAAATCTCCCAAAGATATAATTGTAGCACCTAAAATTAAATCTGTTGAAGTAATTGGTCCTGCTTTTATATCTCCGACCACTTCCAGTTTTGAAGTAGGGTTGCTCGTCCCGATACCAACATTAGTATTAGAAGTTGGATAATTCGCATGAATAACTGTTGGCCCACCCCAGCCCGTACTTATTCCTCCTGAAGCATTATCGGCTGCTTTTTTATTGTTCCCGTTTTGTGCGTTGGTAGTAATTGTTATTAAAAGAAACAATATCGAAAATAACACTTTAAATAAACTATTCATAATTTAGGTTTGTAAATTAATTTTTACAAATTTAAGTAAAAAAAAAACAACTTTTCCTACTAAAAAAAATAATTTTTCAAAATAAACTTTTCCTAAAATAAACACACAATATAATCAATACGGAAAAAAGTCAGCGTATGACCAATGAAAAATCCCTCTAAGCCAGTCGTATCTAGCAAAAATTAGATACTTAAAACGTACGTAGGCTTGGATCCAAGTGATCCTTTACTCAAGCTAAACAATCAAACCCTTCAACAACATTTCTCTTTCTCCTTCCCAATCTCTGGAAATATTTGTTTTGATTAATTTTGCCGGAACACCTCCAATTAAAACATTCTCCCCTAGAGGAGTATAATCTTTATTAGACAAACTATTTGAGGTAATTGTACAATAATTTGCTGTCCTCGTATTTTTCATAATGGAAACTCTATTTCCTATATAATTATGGCATCCCATGTAAATCGGACCTGTAATTTTAAATTGCTCTCTTGTTTCGGTATCTATCATTTGATGAAAATTGGTGTCTATAATTTGGGATTCCGATCCTAACCTTACGTAATTGCCCAATACAATTTTTTCAACACAAATAAGTTTCCCGTTTGAGCCCAGAGAAGACATATTCCCCAATTCACAATATCCGTTCTTACCAATAAAAATGAAATAATCTTTCCCAAATTGAACGTGTCCTTTGAACACTATTTTTCCATAAATAATAATTTCAGCAATTCCTTTGTGAACTGTATTCATTTCATAAGGCTGACCGAAACCAATCATTCCTTTTTTAACTTTTCCTTCAATCGAAATTTCTCCCATTATGGAGGTGAATTTTACTCTTCCATAAAAAAAAACAGGAAGCTTCTTAGCAATTGCGAAAGGAAACTTCTTAAAATTAAAGTACAAAGTTTTAGTCCAATTTACTTTATAATAAAATTTAAGTTTATGATAAATTGATCTCAATTTTCTATATTTATTTTTCATTATATTAACCATTTTTCCTTTTGATTATAGAATTAAACATCTCTCTTAGCCCCATTTTTAAATTAATATGATATAAGACAAACAGTAGTGACAGGATGATCATCACAGACATTAAACTGTATTTAATAAGCGGACTTTGTATGTATCTCAGCAAAAAAGTAATGACACACATGACAATACAAACGAGATAAATGAGGTAAAAGTCTTTTTCAAAATAAAACCCATACCTTTTCTGGGTAATTAATTTTAATCCTAAAAAATGGATTACATAATAGATTAAAAAACTAAAACCCAGCCCTTCCAAACCATAATAGTAATAGCCTAAAATATTCAAAAATAAAGAAATACTATTAAAACCAATCGCCGTTCGTAAAAACATTTTTGAATCGCCTTTTGCAATTAAAATAAACCCCATTGACCAGGAAACCGCTCTAAAAAGCATTCCCAATATTCCAAAACATACCATTGGTATTATCAAATCGAATTTGGGTGTGTAAATGATTTGGACAATCAAAGGGATAAAAGTCAGAAACAAAACTATGATTGGCGTTATAATCAAAATTGAAATGAACGATTGCTGAATGACACTAGCTCTCACTTTCACATTATCATCACTTATTGCCGATAATCTTGGAAAATAATCGGTACTCATAACGGTAAAAATAATTCCAACGTAGGAGTTCAGTAAGGTAAAACCCGCGTTGTAAAGCCCTACTTCTTCTAACCCACCGAGTTTCCCTACATAAATCTGAACTAAATAAGTAGTCAATAAAGTGAGTAATCCACTTATGGTTAAAAGGATTCCTAATTTGACAACACTTTTTCCTTCACTAATTATTTGTCTACCAGATAGATCTTCTCTTTGTATTCCCACTTTGTTAGAAAAGTAAAATGAGGATAATAAAGCCGACAAAGATATAACGATGATTGTGGGGACTATAGCATCAATTCGGTAGTAATAATACAACGGAATTGAAACCAGTAGTCCTAATAAATTGCCATAAAAATTGGCTTTCGCCAAAAGCCTCATTTTTCTTAATCCTTGCAAAACCGCTAATTGTGCTGAAGTCAATTGTTTAAACAAAACAGTTATAGAAATAAAAATAAAAGCTGCTGTATAATCCGTGTTTCCAAAAGTAAAAACACTAAGCCAAGAAGAGAAAAACACCGTAAATAACGCACCAATTATACCCGTAACTAAAACTAATTTTTTAACAATTGTGATTATCCTTGAAACACTATTCAGGTCATTCTCTTTATAATCCCCAGATATGTGCTTAACTGCACTCGTTTCGATCCCTAAACTGGAAGCTCCGTTAATAATATTTATAGCCGAATTTAATAGCGATATAATTCCCATTCCAGCTGGACCAATAAATACAGCAATCAGCTTGGTGCGAATAATCGAAATGATAATGTTTAAAAACTGTACGCCTCCAAAAAGTGAGGTAGTTTTAAAAATTTGGAGATACGAAGATTTATTATGTGTCATATCTAGTATTTATTTGAAACAGAAATAATAAAATCAACTTGATCCGCAGTCAAAACGGGACTCATGGGAAGACTCAAAATCTCATCATGAATTTTTTCCGTAATTGGGAAAGACAGATCATTCCATTCAGACAATGCTTTTTGTTTATGCGAAGGAACTGGATAATGAATTACGGTCTGTATTCCATTTTCATGTAAATACTTTTGTAATTCAGCTCTGTTTTCTGTTCGAATCACAAACAAATGGAAGACATGATTATTTGAAGAATCCCATTTGGGCAACATTATTTTATCGTTTTTAATTTCTGCCAAATACCTTCTCGCAATCCTTCTGCGTTGTTCATTTTCAGCATCTAAATGCGGCAATTTCACATTTAAAAAAGCGGCTTGCAACTCATCTAACCTTGAATTTACTCCCGCATACTCATTGTAGTACTTGGTTTCTGAACCATAATTGCGAAGTGAAAATACGATTTTGGCTAATGCCGAATCATTTGTAACTATCGCACCACCATCACCTAGGGCTCCTAGATTTTTTCCAGGATAAAAACTGTACGCTACGCTTGATTTTTGATTTTCGATTTTTGATTGCTGATTGCTAATTGCACCATGAGACTGAGCAGCATCTTCTACTAGCAGTAAGTTATGTTTAGTTGCGATTTCATTTATAGCGTCCATTTCGGCTAATTGTCCATATAAGTGAACGGCCAAAATTG
>JAAFGX010000105.1 GCA_010365115.1 Paludibacter sp. | reverse complement strand
GATCCTGATGCGCCATAGTCTGAAGAGGCATTGAACTGAATTTTAACATGCACTACCGCCGGCATCACCATCTTTGTCGCCCTTACAAAATTTACATTACCATTTGAAGTATTTATGGCTGCAGCATTTTCTGTTGGTATTGTTAAACTGTCTTCTGTACTACCACTATTATTTGCCCCTTGCTTATTGGTACAACTAATGGACAGACTTTGCATTATTATAAATAAAACTGTAAGCAGGATGTTGTGCGACTTATTCATATTTGATATTATTTGATATTATTATTATTATTATTATTATTAAATGATTATCCGCAATTAACGTATCTAAGTAATTTTAAGATATAGAACCTGCCTACCGCAGGCAGGCCCGGATTTAACGGATAAAGCGGATTAAAACGGATAATATTTAAATGGATTTAAAACGGATTTAAGTCATGCAAGCATGACTGATAAGACAATGGTTGATTGAAAATCATTTCGACTTGTCGAAATTCTTATCCGTCCCGATAGAATTCGGGATATCCGCTAAATCAGCGTTTATGCGCCTGCCTGCGGTAGGCATGTTCCATTTTTTTTAATTTATTGTGAATATATAACATTATTTCTGTCCAAACACATAAGTTCTGCCTTATAGGCAGTTTCTCTTAATTTTTCAAGCCATATTGATTTTCTGCACACTTTGCGGATAATCATTTATTATTAATTAGAAAAGTTACTTGTAAGCAAAAAACCGTTCATAATAGTTTTGAACAATAGACTCTTACGCTGTGCTTAGCTGTTTTGATGCATCGTAATCTGAGCTGTTTTTAATCTATAACTTCAAGTGTGCTTCGCAGATGCACGGCGGTTTCATCCGCAATCCTGAATTTAATGCCTATCAGGGAATACTAGATTTTACGAATAAGTGCTACTTTATATTTTTTACTATATTACACAATTCCAATATTTTTTATGCGTGGGCATACCTTTATATACAAGTTCTCCATTGCATATTAGTAAGGGAGATGTTTTTAAACTGAACTTATCAAATATTTCAGGATGTTCTTCCTAGAACTTAACCTCATAATTTAGTCCAACTTCTTTTAACTCCTGTTCAAGTATTGGTCTGCGATTACAGGATTTTGTAGCTGCTATAATAATTTTCATTGTATTTCCTTTTTACGTTCTTCAAATTCTTGTTTGTCAATTTCACCACGAGCGTAGCGCTCTTTCAAAATGTCGAGCACCGATTTTCCAGGTTCCCTGGAGAATTTATTTCTACGGTTGATCCTCAGTGCCACTAGCCAGATAATGCCAATCAGCAACATAATTCCGATAATCCACCACCAGTCCATTCTCCAGCCGAGTTCTCCAAATCCGTTCATCATAATATCCTTCCTTTCTTTTTATTTATTATTTTGGTTTTGCATCATTTCTCCCTGTTTTTTCATGTCTCCTTGTCCCTGCATCATTCCATCCTGTTGCATCATCATGTTTTTCATCTGTTCTTTTTGGTCGTTGTTCAACACGGCTTTCATTTTGCCGGCGGTTTCGTAAGCGGCCACTTTCATGCGTACTTTAGTGTCGGCACAATCCTTCATTTGTTTTTCAACTTGGTTTGCAGGCACCATATCATCCAGCAGTTTTTTCAACTTCATTTGCTTTTTTCGTAACTCCGATTGAAAATCAATTTGTTGTTTTTTATACTCAGTCTGCAAGTCATACAGTTGTTCCACCTGCTTATCGTTAAGTGTTAACTGTTGCTGCATGTTGGGCAGGTGGTTCACCATCATCCCGTACTTTTTCATGGGCATATCTTGACTCATCATTTGCCCACACATGGGACATTTTCCCTTGTTCATCATGTCCTGCATCATTCCGCCGCTTTGCATCATTCCGCTTTTTTGCATCATCATGCCTTGTTTCTGATCTTGTTTGTTGTCGTGGTCATGCCCCGCTTGGGCGCTTGCCGAGTACCCTGCCATAAAAAGGAGGGCTGTTGCGATAATTAGTAGCTTTTTCATTGTTCTAAATTTTAAATTATTCTACAATTTAATTGATTATTAATGTTTTAAGTATTACGCAATTTTTAAAGGATGTTACAGTATTTTATTCGTTATTTTTACTGCTTAACAATATCTTACCATGGTTTATCATCTTTTTCGAATTTTGGGCGAGGCTGGTCAGTTACCCAAGCTGCAATATCCATCGCATGTTCTTCAGTAAGAATAGGATTGTGCCGGGGCATATTGTAATAAGCAAACGAAGCCATATTTCCCAATTTTGACATTCCCGCACCATCGGTAAATGATTTTTCTCCCCACAGCGGAGGACCGCTCTCGCCGTGTTCCATTTTTCCTTTTTCACCATTCGTTTCTTTTTTCATCTTTTCTTTATGCTTTCCACCTTCGCCATTATCGCCGTGACAATTTGCACAAATACCGGCGTAAAGTTCTTGGCCATTTGCTTTATCAGGCTTGTGATTGCTCTTGAGCGGCTTTAATCCGAGCCAGGGAATCTCAGCATATATGGGGATTCCTTTTGATATCCAGTGGAAGTAAGTAATTATTGCTGTCATTTCTTTACTTTCGGGCGGAAGAGGATTGCCGTTAAGGCTGCGCATCAGGCAATTATTAACCCTTGTCATTAAATCTACCGAATATTCCTGCCTGTTTCTGTATTTTGGATATTTGGCCGCGACTCCTACATAAGAAATACCGCCATTTTTGCCACCCTCAGTGATGCCACCTTCAAAATGACAATTATGACAGTTAAGTTCATTGCCTACATAATCAGGCACATGTTTTTTTGTGTTTGTCAATATATCGTAGCCGTACAAAACCACTTCCCTAATTTCTTTCGGGGCATCTTCAGGTTTGGGCGGGTCATATTTTGCCACTTGATCTTGTGGGGTAAATGATCCGGCAATGAGGATTACGAGTAACAAACTCAAAAAAATGTAAAAAAATCTTTTCATATATCCTCCTTTACTATTGATTATTTATCTGTTGAATTATCAGAATTATTTGAGTTTTCTTTTCCTTCAAATTCGCAGTTTTTGCTACTCCGGCGTTCCTGCGAATTCCGGAACCGATCGTGATTCTGATTCTGACTTTGTTTTCACCAAACCATTTTTCCTGATGTCTCTGATCAACCATTCCATCTCTTTTATTTCTCTTCGCTGCGCTTTAATAATTTCATCTGCCAGTTCCCTAACCCTAACATCTTCGATCTTTGCATTTTCACTTGTTAAAATGGCTATAGAATGATGCGGGACCATGCCTTCCATATAGTCAACATCACCAACTGTAACCTGGCTTCTGACAAGCCACACCGAAGCGGCGATCAGCAAAACACCGCCAATAATAATTCCTACATTTGCTGTTCTATTCTTATACATTTTGATCATATACAGGAGCATTATAATTATCATAGCTCCCCCCATGATTAAGGTCATAAACATACGCGTTTCACTAAACCAAAAGTGATCGATGATTTGGTATGAATTCAAATACATTAAAAAGAACATTGCAACCATAGATGTGCCTATCATCGCAAAAAATTTCAAGTAGCGACTGTGTGTTTTTTCTTTTGTTTCCATTTACTGTTTTCCTCCTGCATTTTTAAAAATTCCTGATTACCTTTTCAAGCTTTCCTTTTATTTTGGCGACAATGATGCAAATTTATCATTCTTCATGGCCATCATAGAGAAAGAATAATTGGTGGTTTTTTCAATGTTGTACTTCATGATGTTTTGTTTTTCAAATCAATAATTTGACTATGTTCCGGCATTCCTACTGAAACTACGTCACCATTTACAATTAACAGGGGCGATGTTTTTAATTTATACGCTTCAATTAACTCCCGATGGTTTTCGAAATACATGACTTCATACTGCAACCCGGCATCCTGAAGTTGTTCTTCGAGTATTGGCCGGTATGGGCATGTTTTGGTAGCTGCTATTATAATTTTCATTGTATATCCTTTTAACGTTCTTCAAATTCATACTTGTTAATTTCACTGCGACAAATTTAAACGCTGTATTCTTTTAACTACTGTCAGTTATTAAAGTGATTTTAGATATTCCATTAAATCCCTTAGATCTGTCTCGCTCATTTTCCAACGAGGCATATCTTTACTAAGTTCATCGCCGTCGGGGTGTTGCCCTTTTTCAACGGCATTTCTGAAATTTTCAAAGGTATACGCTTCATTATGTTTCCGTTCTGTGTCCGAATGCCCCACACCGCCATGAACATGATCGGTCGAAAGTGCAGTCCAGCGAATATCAGGTGCGACCATAGTTTCCATGTGCATTACATGGCTGCCTCCTCGAGCATCTGTTCCGTGGCAGGATACACAAGCCAGGTTGCCACCCATCATCATTCCCTGTATGGGACCATTAGTGTAAGTGATTGGAGTTTTGCGCTCACTCGTTGCGGTAAAATAAATTTGCTTGCCATTGGAATTAAATGAACCTGACCCCCAAGCTGTTCCATTACTTGTTCCTTTACTTCCTGACTGATTGCAGCCAAATAAAAGAATCTGGATACTAAAGACGAGAATTATTCTATATTTCATAATCATAATTTTTGTTTTTTAGATGAATTATGAGAATTGTATAAAAGATAAATTGCAATGATTATATCCGAAAATTAAATACCTAAATAGCACTCGAAAACTTAGAACTCAAAGGTGTATATATTTGCACCTAAAAACGTTACACGATTTTGAAAAAAGTTTACATCATTTACACATTTGCACGTTTTATCCTTGCCCGAATAAATATTTTGACAATTTCGTTTACCAACAGCGGAATCAATCCTAAGGAAATGGCGATGATCCAACCTTCTAAATCGAGCATTTGCAAATGAAAAGCCCTTTGCATAAACGGAACACTAATTACAATTAATTGTAACAGGACACCCAATATAATTGCTCCAACCAAATATTTATTGGAGAAAATCCCAATCTGAAAAATTGATTTTGAATGGTTTCTCACAGCAAGAGAGAAGAATAACTGGCACATCACCAATGTCATAAAAGCCATCGTCCGGGCATTTTCAACGGTATTTTCCGGAGCTGTATTGTCAAACGGACTGTATCCATGTTCGTAATAACCGAACCAGAAAGCCGCGATTGTTAGCGCACCAATTAACATACCGCCGAGAATAAGATGAAATCCTGCGCCCCCAGCGAAGAAACTCTCTTTTGCATCTCGCGGTTTTTCTTTCATCACGTCAGGATTTCCGGGATCCATGCCTAACGCAATGGCGGGAAAAGAATCGGTAATGAGGTTAATCCACAGCAACTGAGTAGCAATTAACGGGGCTTGCAATCCTATCAGCAGCGTAACAAACATGGCAATCACTTCACCCAAATTACAGGTGAGCAGAAAGATAACGGACTTTTTGATGTTACTGTAAATATTTCGGCCCTGTTCGATAGCTGAAACAATGGTTGCGAAATTGTCGTCCATCAAGATCATATCAGAGGCCGCTTTGGCAACATCGGTACCGGTTATTCCCATTGCCACACCAATATCGGCAGCATTAAGCGAGGGGGCATCGTTTACACCGTCGCCGGTCATTGAAACAATATTGTCGTGCGACTTGAGCGCATGAACAATTTTTACTTTGTGTTCGGGTGAGACACGCGCAAATACTCGATAATTCACAATCTTTTCGGTGAGTTCTTCATCCGAAAAATCATCCAATTCCTCGCCAGTAATGGCTTGTTCAATACTTTCTGCCATCCCCAGTTCGCGAGCAATAGCGAATGCGGTATTTTTATGGTCGCCCGTAATCATGATGGTTGTAATACCGGCAAGTTTTGCTTTTTGAATGGATTCTTTCACTTCCGCTCGGGGCGGGTCAATCATGCCAACAAGCCCGATTAATATCAGGTCTTTCTCCATTTCAGCACCTTCGATAATGGAATCAACCGGTTTATAGGCTACGCCAAGCGTACGGAGTGCGCTGTCCGACATTTTTTCCGTTGCATCAAGGTATCTTTTTTTGTGTGCTTCAGTCATCGGAATTACCTTCCCATTTTCCAACACTTGTGTCGAAATTTTGATTAGATTACCAATTGCCCCTTTTGTATAAACAGTCAGTTTTTCGTTTTCTTCGCAGAGTGTTGACATTAATTTTCGGTCGGAATCGAAAGATAACTCACTGGTACGAATGGCCTGAACAGTCAATTTTTTTCTGTCAATTCCCAAATCATCTCCAAGAAGCAATAAGGCAATTTCTGTTGGATCGCCAGTCCCTTGCCCGTTTTCGTACGTTGCATCGGAGGAAAGTATCATGGCTTTGGCAAGCAATTTTGCATCTTCAGTAGCGCTGTTTTGTGAATTACGTTCGACAGCTATTTCACCCTCCAGATTAAAATAAGTTTTTACGGTCATTTTGTTTTGGGTAAGTGTACCTGTTTTGTCGGAACAGATAATATTGACCGATCCAAGTGTTTCAACTGCAGGTAGTTTTTTTATAACCGCCTTTCTCTTCGACATGCCGGTAACGCCAATGGAAAGAACAACTGCTACAATGGCTGCTAGCCCTTCGGGAATAGCTGCCACTGCTAGCGAAACCGATAAAATAAACATTTCAGCCAAATCGCGGCCCTGTAATAATGCAATAACAAAAATGAGAACACATATTCCGATGGCAAACATTCCAAGTGTTTTCCCCAACTTATCCAACCTGATTTCCAAAGGAGTTTTCTCCTTTTTTTCGGTATTGATGAGGTTGGCGATTTTACCAACTTCGGTATTCATGCCGGTTTCGACCACTACGCCAACTCCTCTTCCACTGGTCACTAGGGTTGACATAAAAGCCATATTCATACGGTCGCCCAACGAAGTTTTAAGTTCGATGTGAATTTGTGATGCATCTTTTTCGGCGGGAACAGACTCGCCAGTGAGCGCCGATTCCTCTATCTGAAGATTTGCAGATTCTATTAAACGAATATCTGCGGAGATGAACCGTCCGGCATCAAGAATTAGAATGTCGCCGGGCACAACTTCGTGTGAATTTATTTCTTTCACCTCACCGTTTCGGCGGACAAGTGCTTTTGGAAAAGACATTTTCTGTAGCGCTTCAATTGCCTTTCCTGCTTTCACTTCCTGTATTACGCCCAGAACTGCATTGGTAATTATAACCAAAAGAATGATAATGGCATCAATATACTCACCCATAAACAGGGTGATAACCACTGCCGCCAATAGAATATAAATAAGCCACTCCTGAAGCTGGGCAACAAATAGTTGGAAGATGTTTTTTTTCTTTTTGGAAAGCAACTGATTCGCACCGTATTTTTCAAGCCTGACTTTTGCTTCATTTTCCGATAGACCGGACGATGCATCAACATTTATTTCTTTAAGAACATCTTCTATTGATTTGGAAAACCACATATTTTGAGTAGTTAAATTAAAATTGAATTTCTTACATACTTTTGTCGGCAAACTAAAAACAGGATAAAAATGACATTTTAGAATAGCCACCAACGCACTAAGACACAAAGTTGCACGAATGATTTCTTTGTGTCTTAGCGACTTTGTGGCAAAATATTATTGCATTTAATAAGTTTTCAAACGTCCTGTTATCTTTTCCAACGAGGTTTTCAATTTGTCTATTGCGCCAGAAATAACCTGTTCATCAGTGTTCCCATGGTCGGTAACAGCAATTGGTTTCATCCCTGCAAGTCGGGCTTCCAACACACAACGCTTGTCGTTAAGCCCTTCTTTATCGCCATTTTCATCCGAAAGATGCACTTCCACTCTGGTTATTTGCTGACTGAACCTGCTTAGTTCTTCCGATATTAAAGAAGTTGACCAAGCTATAAATTCTTCGCTTCCCGTAATATTGTTATCTGTATTGAATTCTATTTGCATATTTTTATTTTTTATTTGATTAATAACGAAATATTGCTGCCAACCCAGTTTCAGAAGGCATTTTATCGGTTGGGAGAACCATCACCTGCCCTCCCATTTTTATTACCAGTTCACCCAAATCATCGAGCAGGTCATCTACTCTCGGATTTGTCAAATCTTTTTTTTGTGTATTTCCCGTCACCAGATTGGTTACCCTTACTGCAATAATCCGGTCGGCTTCAACAATAAGTGTGTCAACCCGCCCTTCAACTGCCGCTACAGCTACTTCCTTGTAGTCGTCACTCCCTTTGCCATTTGCCCTTTCCTGTTCAAACCGGGCAACTAAGTTGTCAAGTTTCAGGTTGTATTCGGGTTCCATGGTTTCCCAAGCCAGTTTTCGCAGCTTTTCGGGTGAAACTGACGAAGGATTTATTGAAATTCCTTTCGATAAAAGCATAGGATTTTTGTTTACCTTATGAAAAAGGTTGTGGTGTTCGGGCAATGCGGCAAGTATAAGTGGCCAGCCTGAAGGTTTGGAATAGCGTTCGTAAATTTCACCAGCAACCACACGGAAAAACCTTTCAGCGTCTTTTTCAGATTCCTCTTTTTTACCGCCTTGTCCATGGTGCATAGGCGAACTTTCACCTCCGGTGCCGCCATAACTTGCAACAGTTGTATGCTTGTCGGTCAATTCATCACCAAGCGCATCTGTTATGGTTGTTGGAATATCAGTAGTGATTTCAACTTCAAAAAGCGAATGACGATTGCCTTCAAAAAGACGAATATCATGAAGAGTTAAACACAAAACGTGGAAGTTGTCACGCGATTGTAAATACTGCCGCAGTGGTTTGGTGTGGAAACTGTCGGCTACCATTGCCAATTCCTCCACCGATTTATGCAATCTGACAACTTTAAACATTCCTTCTGCACTAAAAACAGCCAGCCCGTCTAATGTGTGACTCCAAACTTCAATGTCGTTTTCAAGGGCTTTTAGAGGTTCAAGATAGTTGCGCACTTCATCTGCTGAATACTTCTGCAACAGCGAATCCTCCATTTGCTGAGTAAGTTTTTTAAAAAGAATGCTATCCTGAAGATTCTCAGGATGTCTTTGGTGCGTGGGCATATAAAGTGAAAGACAAGTCGACTCATCTACTGCCAGAAGCTCCTGGATTAGTTCATTTGTAAGTAGTTCCATAATATTTTATTCTAAATTTTTGCGATTAACAGTATTATTAAATTCTTCACGTTCATAAAATCCTTCAACAGTATTCGAACTGTGAATAGTTTTATCTCCCCTGTAATGTCGAACTAAATTTAATTCGTATTCAAAATCTATAGCATCTCCTTTTCTGAATCGCTTAGCTTTAGCAAAAGTCGAACTATCAATCTGATTGGTGGTAACCACCTTGTTATTCTCCTCAATCGTTGCCATACCTATCGGAATAATAACATGATTATCTCCATCCTTGTTTAAAAACTCATGAACACCTTCACTTACACTTTTCTGATACATATTATATCCTTCTTCAATCAAGGTTTTATCCACTTCAACATCAAGGTACACCACACGTTCCGCAATTTTATTTACTAGTAAATGATCCACGGTCCCAATTATGCGTTTATTTGCATCTTTTACATACCATCCCCTTACATCGCTGTAATTTTCGGCTACTTTATAATCTGATAATTCATCCAGATTATAAAGATTTTTATTTGTATCTGTCATAATTTTTATTTTTAAAGATTAATTCATTTTTTGAAGAAGGTCAGCTGCCTTTGCAAAGTAATTCTTAACTGCATCTTTTTGATCAAGCGTAAGTACACCCGGTTTTATTGATGCTGATGCCATTTTTAACTCTTCAACTTCATTTGCCAAACCAGGATATTTTGCCTTTTGAATATTTTGCAATATATTGGTTAAAATATCATCCGCCTTTCTAATATTATCAGCGTGTGTAGTTTCAAACGGATCTTTTGTAATCATTTCCGCATATTCTTTTACCTTTTCAATATCTGCCGGAACTTCATATCCAACCTCATTGGCCATTGCATTTGTAGCTTCAATTAGTTTTAATAGCGCTTCATTTGTATATGCATGATCCAGACTCATCTTTTCTTTACTATTTTCTACAAAATCTACATAAGCCGCAACAGTGTCGTTATTTTCTTTTACCCCTAATAGGTCAGGTTCATTCATACCACTAATATAGTTTGCATCGGTTACTGCCTCGGTATTGTAGTCGTTATCACGAAATGCCAGGAAATATACTAGCAATGCAACTATTACAAGACCTAGTATCAACCAAGGCCAAACCGTTTTTTTCTTTTCAATTTTAATTTCTGCCATAATAATTTACTTTTAAATTTATAATATAATTGTTAAATATATAATGAGTTTTAAGTAGTGAATACCGAATGGACTAAGTTCGGAACTTTCATATGGTATGTGTTACAAAACTTTGGTAAAAGTTTACATCATTCACACATTAGCCATTTTTAAAATTAATTATTTAGTAAACCTTCCTTTTAGTTTTTCCCACCAACGAAGTAAAAATAATTTACGACCATCACCCTCTTCTTTATTTTGCTCGCCAATGATTAGCGCAATTGGTTTAAGCTCTTCAAATTCTTCGCAAATGACTCTTAGCATGGCAGCAAACGGTAAAAATAAAATCATTCCGGCCAGTCCCCATACAGCAGCACCAACAAATAAACTCAGGATGGCAGTTAAAGCATTAATTTTTAAACTGCCCCCCACAATTCTTGGAGTGAGAAAATTATCGGCAACCAGTTGAACAACCCAAAATAAAATGGCAACTGCTACGGCTGTCCAAATTGAATCGTAAGAAACAAAAGCATAAATTACAGGAATGATAGCTCCCATGGTAGTACCAATGTATGGTATTATGGCGAGTGCAGCACCTAAAAATCCGAAAAGGAAAGGATTTTCAATACCGATAATCAAAAGCCCGATGCTGTTTGCTAATCCAATAACAACTGTGAGCAGAATCATGCCGAACAGGTATTTTTGCCCTACCTGCTGAACCGATTTAAACATTTTTAATACTCTTTCACGCTTGTCCTCGGTCGAAAAAGCCAGAAACGCGTTTGTTAATCCATCTCTGTAAATAAGAAATAGAAATGTAAATACAATTGTGGCTAGCAACCCGGCAAGAAAAGCTGCTGAACTGCTAACAGTTTTGGTCACCAGCGAGCCTGATGATTTCGCAAGCCAGCCTTTCATCTGGTCAAATAATTCATTTTTTTCCAGGTTTTCAATCAGGCTTACATTGTTATTGAGAAATATTGTTACATCGGTAAAAGCAAGGATAATTTTATCCTTAAAATTTGAGAACTCTTTTGCTATATTAATAATTTGAGATGAAAAAAAGAAAATAACTCCTCCAATAAATATAATTACAGCGAAAATTGAGAGAAAAGCAGCAAATGTGTTACCAATTCTCCATGACTCAAACTTTTTTGCCAACGGAAACAGTATAAATGAAATAAGCAAAGCTATACTTAAAGGAACAAGAATGGATTTTGCCAAAACCATTATTGCAAATAGCAAAAATACGGTGGCAATAGCGAAAAAGAGTTTTTGAAAAGACAGGTTCATATTATATTAGATTTAATCGTAATAATAGTTTGAGAGTGAAAACAATTTTCATTTATTTATAATTTAATTTCAATGGTCAGATGGAACTGCTTAATGGAAAATAATCATAGTTCGTGTATGTTAATTATATTTTATCAGCTTGTTTCGTTTCTTAAATCCCAATTCTAACTACATTGTCCAAGAATAAACCAGATGATTATAAAAACCACAATCGTACCGAAACAGCCACCACCTAATTTTTTAGCCCCGTATCCCGAAATTAATCCCCTTAATAAATTGTTCATTTGTCTCTTATTTGTTAAATATAAAGTACTAATTTAATTGTACTCAAAGTTCGGAGTTTTCGTACAAAGAATCTTACATAATTTTGACAATGTGTTACAATATTCACGCATTTTGAAGAGTTTATATCTGTTTTATGTGCCTAATCATTCCACTTTTATTTTTGTTGAATATTGTATAATTATTAAAATTATAGATTACACGCATTTATATTTTTTCCATCGCTGCATTGTACTCACCCCGGCGTGCAGCAAGGTTGCATTTTGCACGATGAAGCAACGCTTTTTGTGCTATTATTACTTTTGCTTCCTGACCGTTCCAAATTTCCATAGCTGGTTGTTGAATAGCACGAGCATACGAAAATGCCAATGCCCACGGCAGATGGTTTTTGAACCTCACATTCATGGCATTTAAACGTGCCGAGGCCAATTCTGCAGATTGACCTCCCGATAAAAACGCAATTCCAGGAACGGCAGCAGGTACGGATCTTAACAGACAATTCACTGTGGCATCTGCCACTTCATCAACTGTATTCTGCTTTGAACAAGTTAATCCAGGAAGTACCATGTTTGGTTTCAGAATCACCCCTTCCAGTGCAACTCCTTGTGAATAAAGCTGATTGAAAACCGTTCGCAGTACCTGTTCTGTTACTTCAAAACACTTTTCTAACGTATGATTGCCTTCCATAAGTACTTCGGGTTCAATAATGGGAACCAATCCAGCTTCGTGACACAAAGCAGCATAACGTGCCAATGCATGAGCATTTGCATCTATACATCCCTGGCTTGGAATTCCATCACCTATAGTAATAACAGCCCGCCATTTGGCAAAACGAAGCCCCATTTTTGCATATTGATGAAGACGATCCCGCAACCCATCCAACCCTTCGGTAATTTTTTCTCCGGGATGACCAGCCAACTCTTTTGCTCCACCATCTACTTTAATACCTGGAATAATTCCTGTATTGGTGACAGCTTTTATAAAAGGAGTACCATCTGTAAGTTGTTGATGGATTGTCTCCTCGTAAAGAATAGCTCCACTAATGCATTCGCTGAGACCGGGTGTGGTTATAATCATTTCACGGTAGGCTCTTCGTGTCTCAGCATCCTGCGGTATTCCCAATGCTGCAAACCGTTTGTTGCAGGTCGGATTGCTTTCATCCATAGCCAATAGACCTTTATCGTTTGCAACTAATGCTTTTGCAGTATTTATTAATTCTTTTGTGTTCATTTTCAATGATTTTAGTTTTGTATTTTTTAAGGTGTCACGTTATTATTCAATGGTTGTTCCACTTGTTTTTGAGGTGCAAACGCAAAGTCGACTGTCCTTATATAATACATAATTCCAAACAGCATCAAAACCAGAAAAACCCAAAACAACCAGCTATGATGAACCTGTTTCCAACGGGATTTATGTTTTTGCTCAGGCTGGATATGATCTTGTAGATCATGATTGCTGCTGTTTTTTATTTTATCTTTCATGAGTTTGGTCTTTATTTTTAAAATTCAAAGTCGATTTTGTTTTTATTGCATCTATTAGCTTATCATACGATTTTATAAATTTTTCAACACCTTCATCTTCAAGTATTTCAGTGACTTCTTTAAGGTTTATACCTATTTCAGACAATTCAGACAAAACCCAAGAAGCCTGTTCTATATCAGATTCTAACAAGAATACAGGATCACCATGATCGCGATATGCTTCTAGTGTTTTGAGAGGAATTGTATTTACTGTATTCGGTCCGATAAGTGCTTCTACATATTTAATATCGCTATAATCCGGATTTTTAGGACTGATGCTTGCCCATAATAATCGCTGAGGTGAGGCGCCTAATTTAAGAAACTGTGGATTATCAAAAGCTTCTTGATAAATTTTATAGGCAACTTTTGCACTTGAAATAGCGACCTGACCGCGTATTTTGGTCGCAAAATTTGCCTGTTTGCCTGTTGATGCAAGAAATTTTTCTTCTATTGGATCAATCATAGCATCAATCCGACTTAAAAAGAAACTGGCTACGGATGCAATGTTCTTAACTGGTTTACCCTGTTTCAAACAATCGGAGATTCCACCAATATAGGCATCAATAACCTCTTTGTACCGTGGCAAGGAAAAAAGCAAGGTGACATTAACATTGATTCCTTCGCTTATAAGTTGGCGTATGGCAGGTAATCCTTCAATGGTAGCGGGGACTTTGATGAGAACATTTGGTCTGTTCAGACTGGTCCATAACCGGCGGGCTTCTTCAATGGTGCCTTTGGTATCATGAGCAAGATGTGGGTTTACTTCCAGACTAACATAACCATCTTTAGCTTTAGTATTTTCATATACTTTTCTGAATTCATCAGCTGCATTCTGAACATCCCGCTGGCTTATTGTTTCATAAATAACCTTGGGATCTTTTCCCACAAGTTCTTTTGAAATGTCATCATCATAAATATCACTTTCGGCTATCGCTTTCTCAAAAATGGATGGATTTGAGGTCATGCCTCGTAATCCGTCTTCTTCAATTAAACGTTGCAATTTGCCACTTGCCATCAAATCACAGCGGATATAGTCCAGCCAGATTGACTGGCCCAATGATTCTAATTTCTTTAAAGGATTGTCTTTCATTTTTCTATCTTTTATTGTTTGGTTTTTATTTTGAATTGTTCCATTTCCAATTCAAAATTTCCGGCATATCTAAACCGTTTTTATTAATATATTTTATGAGTATCCGTTTGGGTTTCTTAATTTATCACAAATGCTTGTTTACGAGCGACCTTGTCCGGTGAGCCGAAAAACAAGTGAGGATGGCGCAAAAATACTCCTGTTTGACGACCGAAGGGAGGAGTTTGGAGGATTTTAGCCATCCGAACGTAAGTTTTTCGAGTGAAGCGGGC
>JAAFGX010000104.1 GCA_010365115.1 Paludibacter sp. | reverse complement strand
GGCAAGGTCGTGCTCTACCAACTGAGCTACTTTCGCAATTATTGTTTGTTGTATAATGAAATCATTATTTCATTTATTTCTTGCTAAGGTCGAACAGAGTTCAATCTTTTGCGGCAAGGTCGTGCTCTACCAACTGAGCTACTTTCGCAATTATTGTTTGTTGTATAATGAAATCATTATTTCATTTATTTCTTGCCAAGGTCGAACAGAGTTGAATCTTTTGGGGCAAGGTCGTGCTCTACCAACTGAGCTACTTTCGCAATATATATTATTGGAATGAAGCTTCATTCATTTCTGCAATTGCGGTGCAAAGATAGTGTGTTTTTGAGAATTTGCAAATATATAAATAAAAAAACTGAAAATTTTAAATAATTTGAATCTCCAAAAGTATTAATATTCTACAAAATAGATTCTTATACATTTTTAAAATGCAACTATAACATTTTTAAATATGGAAAAACATATATATCGTTGGGTTTGTAGTAATTTTGCATCATAAATTACTTTTCATGGAAGAAATAAGCAGTATCGATAAAAAAATCCTACATACAATTCAGTCAAAATTCAAGAAAGCGATAAATGATTATCGGTTAATTGAAAATAACGATCATATTCTGATAGGGCTTTCGGGAGGAAAAGATTCATTGGCTTTGGTTGAATTATTAGGCGAAAGGATGAAAATCTTTGTGCCACGATTTAATGTCACTGCTGTTCATATTTCGGTAGAGAATATCCCATACGAATCGAATTTAGACTACTTAAAATCATATACTGAGCAATTCGGAATTCCATTTGTGCATCACACTACCCGCTTCGACGATACAACGGACACTCGCAAGTCTACTTGCTTTTTATGCTCCTGGCATCGCCGAAAAGCGTTATTCGATGCTGCGAAAAAGCTAGGCTGCAATAAGATAGCGTTAGGACACCATCTTGACGATATTACTGAAACACTATTGCTAAATCTCTTTTATCAGGGCTCATTTGGTACTATGCCGCCAAAATTGAAAATGGATAAATTTGATATGACTATTATTCGTCCGTTGGCATTGATTTCTGAAAAAGAAATGAAAGAAATGGAACGAATTCGCAGTTACAAGAAACAAATTAAAAACTGTCCGCACGAAAAGGACTCCTCACGGCGCAATGCTAAAAGTTTAATCACTGAATTGGAAAAATGGAACCCGGATATTCGTAATAGCATTTGGGCTGCTATGGAAAATATCAAACTGGATTATTTACCAAAAAAAATGAAACGAAATTAATAGGTTTAATTATGTTTGTTAATACTATTTCATTTTTCAAGCAACTGAAATCATTACAAATTCTGTTTTTTTATTATCTTTGTCTACATAATGTTTTGAAAATGAAATTCAAACTATCAATATTGTTTGCTGTATTATTATTGATGACCTGTTTATCAGGTCTGTATGCAGTACGAGCTACTCCTAATCCTGTTAAAATTACTCAGAAGGACGGTAGTGAGATAACCATACATTTACATGGCAACGAGTTTTTTCACTATAAAACTACGCTGGATGGATATTTGCTTACAACCGATAGCGCAGGAATTCTGAATTATGCTGAAATCGACAAGAAAGGTAATTTGTTAAATACGAGAGTAAAAGCTAGAAATATTGAAAAAAGATCTTTGTTAGAAAGAGATTTACTTAAAAGATTATCGCCAAATGTAAATTTCAAAAATACATTTAAACTACAAAAAAAATTGCATTCGAATAGAATTGTTTCTTCTGCTACAATTCGTAAGAATTATCCATTAATTGGCTCGCCTAAATCGTTGGTTATTTTGGTCAATTTCAAGGATGTGAGTTTTAAAATTGCCAGTCCGAAAACAGCATTTACTAATTTATTAAATCAAGCCGGCTATTCTGCAAATGGTGGTACAGGATCTGCCCGCGATTATTTTTTTGATAATTCAATGGGAGTTTTTAATCCTACATTTGATGTTGTAGGACCTTTTAATTTACCCGATTCTCTGTCGTATTATGGTAAAAATGTGGGTGAAAATGATTCAAATCCTCAACAAATGGTAATTGATGCTTGTACATTAGCAGCAAATAGCGGTGTGAATTTTTCGCAATACGATACAGATAATGATGGATATATTGACAATATATTTGTTTATTATGCCGGTTATAATGAGGCAGAAGGAGCACCGTCTAATACTGTTTGGCCACACCGATGGTCATTAAATAACAGCAATACGAAATTTAATGGTAAAATTATATATGATTACGCTTGTACATCTGAATTAAAAGGAAACTCAGGCATAAATATGTGTGGTATTGGTACTTTTGTTCATGAATTCGGACACGTTTTGGGTTTGCTTGACTATTATCCTACAGATGGAGCATCACATCAAACTCTTTCCTATTGGAGTGTAATGGATGAGGGTCCTTATTTAAATCAAGGCCGCACACCGCCATCTTATTCTGCTTATGACAGATTTTCTTTAGATTGGATAAAACCAACCGAGTTAAAAAGCGGTGGTATTTTCAGTTTGGAAAATCTTTCTACCAGTAATAAGGCTTACTTAATTACCCAGTACGGGAATCACAATTTAAATGGAACAAATCCTTCTCCTGTGGAGTTTTTTACTTTGGAAAACAGACAAAAAAGTGGCTGGGACAGCTATTTGCCGGGACACGGCATGTTGATTACCCGCATTTATTATAATCCTATTACATGGAATGACAATAGTCCAAATAATGATCCTAATGCAATGGGTGTGGATCTAATTGAAGCAGATGGACTTGCCAGCAATGGAAATTTAGGTGGAGACCCATTTCCAGGTACAAAATTTGTAAATTCGTATACTCCCACATTAAGATCGGGCGAAGAAATATCAAATAAAGAACTAACCATAATAACTGAAACGAACGGTTTAATTACGTTTCAGTTTATGAGTGGCGATGCCCTTAGAATGAAATCACCAATAGCTAAAGATGCAATAGATGTGACTACCGGAAGCTTTATTTCAAATTGGACAAATGTAAATCCTGCAAATGGTTATTACCTTACTGTTTATAACATTTCTAATGGAACATCAGTACAAACCGAAGGATTTGACAAAGGCGAGGCTACGCCAAATGGATGGAAAATAACTACGAAGAAAAGAACTTCTTCAAAACTTTACAGTGGCAAAAATGTACCTGCTGTTCAGTTTAGTAATTCTTCTGATACAATTATAACAGAAGAATACATATTGCCGGTAACTAAACTCACTTTCTTTATTCGGTCATTGGCAGGATTGAATGGACTTGTTCGCATCGAAGGGAAAAACGATTTGAGTTGGTCAAAAATAGATTCTATTCCTGTTGATGATGGTTTGCAATATCAGACTAAATCGTATGAATTTGAAATTAGTAAGAATTACACTCAATTTAGAATTACTTACAAAAAAGGAACAGGTGATGTGGCTATTGATGATATTACAGTCCATTTTAATCAGAATCTTGAATTCAACAAACATGAAGTATGGACAACTGCCAATTCAGATACATTGATGAATCTGATTACAAATCGCGAGTATTTCTATAAAGTAAGAGCCAGTAAAAAATTGTTAAATTCAGATCAAAGCATATTGTTCGAGAATATTTCAGATTTTTCTAATACGATTCGTGTTACTACATTGGAAAACAAACCAGGTAATATACTTCGGGTACAGAAAGACGGGTCAATTCAGATGTTGATTCCAACTGACAACCTGACTATTCGTGTTTATAACACACTTGGTCAACTAATTAGAAAAATAGTAAACGAAACAAATATCTTTAAAATTGAAGGATTGGTAAAAGGTCAGGTTTATGTAGTTGAAGCAGGCGAATTTCGTACAAAAATAATACTCTGACAACTAATTTTTCAATGTTTTACTTTCCGCCATGACTTTTGAGCCTATGACGGAAAGTTTTTTTATGTACTTTTGCACTCCCATTCTGAATTGTAAATTATAAATTTTTAATTATATCCATGTTATCAGTTGATGCTCTTACCGTAGAATTTGGCGGACAAACACTTTTCTCAGACATTTCTTTTGTTATTAACGAAAAAGATCGCATTGCCTTAATGGGTAAAAATGGTGCGGGGAAATCCACTTTATTAAAAATTTTAGCAGGGTCGCGTGAACCAACCCGAGGAACTGTTTCATATCCCAAAGAACTGATTGTGGCTTATTTGCCTCAACATTTGTTGCTTCATGACAATCGTACCGTATTTGAAGAAACTGCTCAGGCATTTTCTGAAATTAATGAAATGGGAAAACTGATAGAATCGTTGAACGAACAACTTACGGTCAGAACTGATTATGAATCGGATAGTTATATGGAACTGATTGAACAGGTTTCAACATTGAGCGAACAATTTTACAGCATCGAAGAAATTAATTATGATGCAGATATTGAAAAAACATTGTTAGGATTGGGGTTCTCCCGCGAAGATTTTCTGCGTAAAACATCCGAATTCAGTGGTGGATGGCGTATGCGAATCGAGTTAGCAAAAATTCTACTTCGTCGTCCGGATGTAATTTTACTGGATGAACCTACCAATCACCTCGATATCGAATCGATTCAATGGTTGGAAGATTTCCTGATAAATTCAGCAAAAGCTGTTGTGGTAATTTCACACGACAGGGCATTTGTCGACAATATAACAACGCGCACCATTGAAGTTACAATGGGCAGAATTTACGATTATAAAGCTAAATACTCCCATTACCTTGAATTGCGCAAAGAACGTCGCGAACAGCAACAAAAGCAATTTGAAGAGCAACAGAGAATTATTGATGACACCACCGATTTTATTGAGCGTTTTAAAGGAACATATTCAAAAACCAATCAGGTGCAATCGCGTGTTAAAATGCTCGAAAAACTACAGATTCTGGAAGTAGATGAAGAAGATTCATCGGCATTGCGCCTAAAATTTCCACCATCACCTCGCTCTGGAAATTATCCTGTTACAGCTGAAAATGTTGGTAAATGTTACGGTGAAAAACGTATTTTTGGCAATGCCAATTTTATGATTGAGCGTGGTGAAAAAATCGCTTTCGTAGGAAAAAACGGTGAAGGAAAGTCTACTCTGGTAAAAGCAATTATGAAAGAAATAGAACATGAAGGCAATCTGACGCTTGGGCACAATGTGAAAATTGGATATTTTGCTCAAAATCAAGCTTCTTTGTTAGATGAAAATCTGACTGTTTTTCAAACAATTGACGATGTGGCAGTGGGTGATATTCGCAACAATATAAAGAATTTGTTAGGAGCATTTATGTTTGGAGGTGATGCATCGCTCAAAAAGGTAAAGATACTTTCGGGTGGTGAACGTACACGTTTAGCTATGATTAAACTTCTGCTTGAGCCCGTTAACTTGCTGATTTTGGATGAACCTACCAATCATTTGGATATGAAAACGAAAGACATTCTAAAACAAGCACTTGTTGATTTTGACGGTACTTTAATTGTTGTTTCTCACGATCGTGATTTCTTAGATGGATTGATAACCAAAGTGTACGAATTCGGAAATCAGAAAGTAGTGGAACATTTGGAAGATATTTATGGATTCCTTGCAAAAAAGAAATTGGAGAATTTACGAGAAATTGAGCGAAAATAAAAAACACAAACTCTAAATTCTATCACTAAAAAGCGGTTGTCAAAATTAAAATTGATAGCCGCTTTAATTTTTGGAAAATAAATTAAGAACAACAGACGTTTTATTCAATAAAAATATGTAATTTTATTGCATGAGAGTTTGTTAATTGTTATTCGTTCATTATTAATTATTTAGCAGCTATGGGGACCAAGAAAAATTTTGTTTTAGACACAAACGTCATACTTCATGATTATAAATGTATTCATAATTTTGAAGAAAACGATATTTATATTCCAATTGTTGTGCTCGAAGAGCTTGATCATTTTAAAAAAGGGAATGAACAAATCAACTTTAATGCTCGCGAATTTGCCCGTGAACTTGATTTGATTGCCGATGACAAATTGTTCAAAAAAGGTGCGGATTTGGGAGAGGGCAAAGGGAAGTTATTTATACTTACCGGAGGCGATTATCCCGAAGTGATTTCAAAATCATTTATTGAAAAAACGTCCGATCATCGCATTCTTGCCTCCACTTATAATTTAATAAGTGAAAATAAAAAAAACACAACCATACTTGTTACAAAAGATATAAATTTAAGAATGAAGGCTTTATCTTTAGGTATTAAAGCTGAAGATTATATCAACGATAAAGTAACTGATTTTAATATTTTTGAGAAAAGTCACGAAATATATGATAATATTTCACCGGAACTAATTGACCGAATTTACAGTGGTGACGGAACTATCCCGCTTGATGAATTAGAATTTTCATCGGACATTGAACCACAGGAATGCTTTGTGTTGAAAAGCGTTCGTTCAAGTGTTTTGGCACGATATATTCCACAAACCGGAATGGTAAAACGCATTGAAAAAGAACGCTGTTTCGGCATTGAACCGCGAAATGCAGAGCAGGCGTTTGCAATGAATGTATTGCTTGACGACGAAGTGAAACTGGTGGCTCTTACCGGAAAATCAGGAACCGGTAAAACTTTATTGGCACTGGCGGCTGCACTTCACAAAAACGACGCTTATAAACAAATTTTGCTAGCCCGACCTATTGTTGCATTAGGAAACAAAGATCTTGGATTTTTGCCAGGCGATGAAAAACAAAAAATTGCTCCTTATATGCAGCCTCTTTTCGACAACCTGAATGTAATAAAACATAACTTTTCATATCAGGGCAAAGAAATTCGTTTAATTGAAGAAATGCAACGGAATGAGCAACTGGTGATTGAGGCATTGGCATACATTAGAGGGCGTAGTTTGAGCGATACTTTTTTTATAGTGGATGAAGCACAAAATCTAACACCTCACGAAATAAAAACAATTATAACCCGTGCCGGAGAGGGTACGAAAATAGTATTTACCGGTGATATTCAGCAGATTGATTCTCCTTATCTGGATATGTTTTCAAACGGTTTGGTTTACATGATTGACCGAATGAAAGGGCAAAGTATTTTTGCTCATATAAACCTAATGAAAGGGGAACGTAGCTTCTTATCGGAACTCGCCAGTGATTTGCTGTAGATTTTATATATTGAAATAATTTGCTCCCGCAGATTCCGCTAATAAACGCAGATTAAGAAATATCTGTGAAAATCAGTGAGATTTGCGGGAGAATCTTTTAAGTTAGTTATATAAATAGAAATTCTTTTTTAAAGGAAAACTTCATTTGTTATTTTTAGTTGAAAAAAATCATTCCACCTATTTTGTTACCTTTGCAGCTTCGTTTTACTAATACCTATTTATGGCCAACTCCGTTGAAATTAAGAATAAATTAGCAACCGAAAAAATAGGGAAACTTATTTGGAACTACTCGCTTCCCTCAATCGTTGGAACTTTAGTGATGTCATTATACAACATTATCGATCGAATTTTTATTGGTCAGGGAGTTGGTCCTTTAGCTATTTCGGGCATTGCCCTCACTTTTCCATTTACGATTCTGCTAATGGCATTTGGTATGTTGGTTGGTGCAGGTTCTGCATCGCGCATATCAATTACTTTAGGTGAAAATGATACAGAAAAAGCTGAGAAAATATTGTCTAATGCGCTTATTCTTACATTGATAATATCAGGAACTGTAATTGTTATTTCTTATATATTTTTGAATGATGTGTTGGTTTTATTTGGAGGTTCAGATAAAACAATTCAATATGCCGAGGAATATATGCGAATCATTATTCCTGGTGGCATTTTGTCGGCTTTAAACTTTGGTTTCAACAATATTATGAGGGCATCAGGTTATCCAGGAAAGGCAATGTATACTATGATAATATGCTCTGTAATCAATATTATTTTAGACCCTATTTTTATTTTTGTATTTCATTGGGGAATTCAGGGCGCAGCTATTGCAACAAATATATCTTACTTAGTTGGAACTATATGGGTGTTATCACATTTTTTGCAAAAGAACTCAAGTATAAAATTTCATCGTAAAAATTTTCGTCTAGAAATGGACATCATTAAATCGATACTTAGCATAGGTATGTCGCCTTTTAGTATGCAATTGGCAACAAGCTTTGTTATTGTTTTGGTAAATACAACACTTATGCAACATGGCGGCGATTTGGCAATTGGTGCATTTGGTATAATCAATAGCATTAATACACTGGTAGTTATGGTGATTATTGGATTGAATCAGGGGACGCAGCCAATTCTCGGATACAATTATGGAGCAAGATTGTATGACAGGATGTTTAGAACTTTAAAAATATCTGTATTAATTGGAACCGGATTGTCAACTTTTGGATTTGTAGTCGGAACATTTTTTCCTGCAACCATGGCTTCTCTTTTTACACGAGATATTGAACTTCAGGGTATTGCAACCCATGCTTTACGGGTTTCTGTATTAATGTTTCCATTAATTGGATCGCAAATTGTTATTACCAACTTTTTTCAATCCATTGGTAAAGCAAAGATTTCCATTTTTTTGAGTTTAACACGTCAATTTTTGTTTCTTGTTCCGTGTTTATTTATATTACCTTCCTTTTTTGGTTTAACTGGTGTGTGGGCAGCAATGCCGGTATCGGATGGTTTGTCTACCATCGTTTCATTTTTAACTATATTTTACTTTATTCGAAAATTCGATACTAGAACTGCTACAGAAATTATCAGATAATTAAGCAAAATAAATTATTAGGGTAATTGCTAAAGTGTGTTTCTTTGCCTAAATATAATTTACTTCCGCCTTTAGTACTATCCCAAAAGTTTCTTTTATCGATGCTTGTATTTGTTCTGCCAAATATACAATTTCAGCTCCGGTTGCACCTCCAAGGTTTACTATTACTAGAGCCTGCTTCTCATGTACTCCGGCATTCCCAATTCGTTTCCCTTTCCAACCGCATTGCTCAATCAGCCATCCTGCTGGGATTTTTTCCTCTGTGTCCGATACAAAATAATGAGGAATAAGCGGGTATTTTTCTTGTAGTAATTTGAAATGATTTTTGGAAATTATAGGATTCATAAAGAAACTACCAGCATTTCCGGTTATCTTGGGATCAGGCAATTTGCTTTCACGGATATCAATAATCGTTTTTCGGATAGTTTGAAGATTTATTTCTCCATTTTTCAGGACTTCTGCTTCCAAATGTTGATAAATTAATTTAAAAGCTGGATTTTTATCTAGTCGAAAAAGCACAGAAGTAATAATATACTTTCCTTTCAATTCATTTTTAAAAATGCTGTCACGATAACCATACTTACATTCAATATTTGAAAAAATTCTTGTTTGTGAAGTTTCAATATCAACGGTTTTTACTTCTACAATTACATCGCACACTTCAACTCCATAAGCACCAATGTTTTGCACTGCTGAGGCTCCAGTTTCACCAGGAATAAGTGAAAGGTTTACCACACCTCCCCAACTATTTTTTACAGTATATGCCACAAAATCATCCCAAACAACGCTTGAACCAACTTCTAAATACACATGCAAGTCATCTTCTTTCACAATTTCAATAGATTGAATAGTAGAATGCAATATCACACCTTTAAAATCAGTGAGGAACAAAAGATTACTCCCGCTGCCAATATGCAGCATTTTGTTTGATTTTACAAGCTCCAACTGTAAAACAGTTTGCAAATCAGATGACGAATCATATTCGATATAATAATCTGTTCTAGCATTTATGCCAAAAGTATTAAATGATAATAAGGAAGCGTTTTGAGTAATTTTCATTTGGATTAATAATCAACAGCTTAAGGATGTTGTTTAAAGTTACTTTTTCATTTCTTCAACCACAAACTGCAATAGTTTTTCTTCCTCTTCGGGATGAAACCAATGAATATCTTTATCGCGATTAAACCAGGTGAGTTGACGTTTGGCATAACGGCGGGAATCTTGCTTTATCATATTTATTGCAAAATCCAATGTCCAATTGCCGTCTAAGTATTGATAAAGTTCTTTGTAACCAACTGTATTTAATGTATTCAGATGTTTGTACTGATAAAATTGTTCAGCTTCTTTGAGCAAACCTTCATTCATCATTTCATCTACCCTTAAGTTTATGCGTTCATACAATTCTGGTCTGGGTCGGTTTAAACCAATTTTAAGGATGTTGAAATTACGTTTTTTCCGTTGTCCGGTGCGTAATTCAGAATAGGGTTTTCCAGTCATGCTGCAAATTTCAAGAGCGTGAATTATTCGTTTCGGATTTTGCAAATCCACTTGTTCGTAATGGATTGAATCAAGTCTCATTAATTCACCTTGAATGAATTCCAACCCTTTTTCGGTAAATTCATTTATCCAGAAATTACGGATTTCAGGGTCTATTGTGGGAATGTCATCCATACCATTACAAACGGCATCAATATACATCATCGAACCACCTACCAGCATTACTTGGTTATGTTTCTTAAAAAGCTCGTTTAATAAAATTAGAGCATCATGCTCATATTGTCCGGCATTATATTTATCGAAAATGGAATGAGAGCCGATAAAATGATGTGGTACTCTTTTTAATTGTTCTTCTGTTGGGGCAGCAGTACCAATCTTCAACTCGCGATAAAACTGACGGGAGTCCGACGAAACAATCGGACAACCTAAATATTCAGCCAATCTCAGGCTGATATTCGTTTTTCCGACTCCTGTCGGACCTAATTCAACTATTAATGTAGGCTTATTATCCATTATATAATTATAAGAAAGACAGAAAATAGAGTATTCTAACTTTCTGTCTTTCTTGAAATATATTTAGTAGGGAATTTAAAATTTTGGATCCTCAGCAAAAAGGCTACTGTCATCAAAATTCATTTCTCCAAATCCTTCTTCATCTAATTCGTCCAGCTCAAATTCCTCATCGCCGTAGAAATTCTCATCTAGAGCCACTTTTGGAGTGATTATTAACCCTTCGTCAGCCATAATTTGAAGCGGTGGCTCGCCTTCAGAAGTTACGCAAACAGCTTTTTTGAGGTTTTTTAATGGAATGATTTCCGTGAGCTCAATAAAGAAAACCCTGTCAGACATCATATCGAATACATAAAGCAACTTCTGATTCTCTTCAGACATCAACTCTTCCAAAGTCGTTTTATCCATTACCAAATTATCGTATTCCGAACTCGATTCCATTTCAACCAAAGTCACTTCCTGCTCTTTTTCCCAATTATCTGAACAGATAAAAAATGAAGTCAACTGATTTTTCTCGAAATTCACAGCATCGAGAATAGCATCATGTAAATCGATAAATTTTGCTTCTGAATCGATTTTGATAATACGTACAAAACTATCTATCTCATCGGACAGAATTGTGAATTTATATACCATTTTTTCTAGTTTTAATTTCGATGTAAAAATACAACATTTTTTCAATTGATATAGAATATGACAAAAATTATTTCAAAAAAAATGTCACTAAAAATCCAGTAAAATGCATAACAAATTATTTCTCAATCAGAATAACAAATTTAAAATAACATTTATTAATCGAAACTCTTGAATAGTTATTTTAATTGTAACGTAAATTATTCGGGATAAAATTCCATTTTAAATTGTGTTGTTGAGTGACCTATTCATCTATTTATTGTTAATATAAAAACAAGGTAATAAAAGGGATGATTTGTATGTTAAATATTTAATATCGCAATTTAAGTTCAATATTATTATCATTTCTATAAGTAAAGAGACGAATAAACTAAGTTGATACAGTAAAATCTAAATATTACAAGTGACAAACACATTACATGAATTAAATCGAGTTAAATATGGTTAATTTAATTTTTTTCTTCACCATTTATTTTAAAGATATAAGATATAATTCTTAAAAATAATCAGAAATAGATTTAAATTATTGTCATATTTCCTTCAATTATTTTATGAATCAATACAATTTGATACAAAAAAATGCTATTAATAAAAGTTTAAATTTCAAAAACAGTATTAACCAGTAATTCAATACTAAACAAGTTTCAAGAGCAATCAAAATATTGTTAGAATTTTAAGGATTTGATAGATTATTAAAATGTATAACTGTAGCAATAATTCTCTATTAATGGAAAATAATGCTACATCTATCTCTTTATCAGATATTTAAATTTATGCTTATATTTGTAATCTATTAATGAGTAATTCGTATTTATCTAAAATATTCTGTTCTTATTTGCACTGAAATTTTATTAAAACAACCAATGCTAGTGTTTTCAATAAATAAATGAAAGTATTATGAAAATATTCTACAAACCAACTTTTAAATATCTTATCATTGACTTGACGATGTCAGTTTTATGGATCTTTGTAATTTTGCAATGGTTCCCGTTGACAACGAATACTCCTTTCGAAAAATATTTTATACCAGCCTTATATTACCTTTTTACCTGGGCAATATGGTCATATTTTATTGGACGATATCAACCATTACGCAAGCAATACTACTATAAGTCTACTCTTAAACTATTTTACATCTCGCTTTCCATTCTAATTTTTTTTCATGTATTGATTTTCATTTATTTTTTCAATACTTATTCTCACAATTTACTTTATACAGCTACTGCAGGAGGATTTACTCTAAATTATATATTCCTGACAGTTTATTTTTCATATAAATACGCCATAGAGTATGAAGAAATTATAATTATTAAAAATGATGAAAGAATAAATTCTAAAGTAAAAGCAGGGCAGCCTTTAGATGAAAATAGTAAAGAAGTTTTATATTCTTCAATTCGTGCTCATTCCGGCGAAATTACTTTGAATTTTTTAAAAAAGAATGTCAGATTAGAAGAAGGTAATGCTTTTGTATACGCTTCAACCGACTCTGATGTATTAAAATATATGCCACGTTTTCAGTTTTCTACTATTATTCAGCTTGAAAAGTTAAATGGAATTAAGGGGATAAACAAAATGTTGTCAAATGCAAATGCAATACTTCCCGAAAATGGAATTTTCGTTTGTTGCTTTCAGTCAAAAAGTACATATAAAAAATTAATGTTAAAGGGATACGCAAAAGGTCTAAACTACTTGGTATATAGTGTGGATTTTCTTATGAAAAGAGTATTTCCTAAACTTGTTGTTTCCCGTTGGTTTTACTATGTTTTTTCAGGCTGTAAGAATAGAATACTTTCAAAAGCTGAAGTACTTGGAAGATTATATTGTTGCGGATATTCAGTTGAAATGGAAAAGAAAATCGGACAATTAACCTATGTTTTTGCCCGTAGGATAACAAAACCTGAAATTGTTTTAAAACGTACTTATGGTCCCTTGATTAGCTTAAAAAGATTAGGAAAAGACGCAAAATACTTTGATGTATATAAAATGCGAACAATGCATCCTTATTCTGAATTTTTGCAAGCTTATATTTATGAAAAAAACAGTTTGAAGGAAGGTGGTAAATTTAATAAAGACATACGCGTAACCACTTTGGGGAAATTTATGCGAAAATTCTGGTTGGATGAACTGCCAATGATTATTAATTTGCTAAAAGGAGAAATGAAATTAGTAGGTGTAAGACCGTTAAGTGCTCATTATTTTAGTTTGTACAGCAAGGAATTGCAAGAAAAACGAGTAAAATTCAAACCGGGGTTACTTCCACCTTTTTACGCCGATATGCCAAAAACGCTTGACGAAATTCAGGCATCTGAAATGAAATATCTTATATTATGTGAAAGCAACAACGAATTGAAAACGGATTTTCTTTATTTAATCTTGATTTTAAGAAATATTTTTATTAAAAAAGCAAGAAGTGCGTAGAACTCTAAATAGAATTAGTTCAAAACAAAACATTTTTTTTTTATGAAATTACAAAGAGCCTTATTTTATGGAAATATTGGAAGTCACCAAAATTAGCGTTTAATGGTTAAAATATTTCATTGTAACACTGATTTCTACAATATTGTTTTTCTCAACAATAAAACTAAAATCGTTGAAAGCCGGAATCTTAATTCCCTTGTGTAAATAATTTGAAAAACCGAAACCTTCTTGCGGAATTCCCAATATGTTATAATTCATCCTTCCATTTTCATTTTCGTCGTCTAAAACCGATAATCCGTATTTCCCTTCTTTAATCTGAATTATAACACGAAATTCCCCTTTTGGCATTTTATTTTTTTTGTACTTCATTTCCAAAATGGGTTTCTCGGCTTTAAATCCAGCCTGATCTGCAAAAATGGCAATGCATAAATCCCCTTTTGTATTTCGCATGTTATTAATTTGAACATCAATATTTTGCCCAAATAACCCTAACGAAATTGCACAAAAGGCAAATAGAATAATATATTTTACAAGTATGATCATTTTTGTAGCAAAATTATTCTAATGCTGTGAGTGCAAAAGCACTTTCAGGTAATTGTGACCCAATTTGGAATTTATCGATACTCATTTCGGATTTTCGTCTGGTTTGTACGTTCTCCATTGACATTTTGTAAGCAAAATACTTTCCATTCAATTGTTTTTTGTAATTGTCAATAGACTGTATGCGATTTAACTTTTCCGAAAAGTCATAATATTCCACTTTGTAACATACATAATTTGATTTCTCGATATAACTAATACCGATTGCACAAACAATATAGTCCAATTTCGACCCTGCCTGCCGCAGGCAAGTTCGTCTTATGGAACATCCCGTGTAACGGGATTGTCC